>NZ_JBNNVR010000007.1:0-99669 GCF_050280645.1 Pseudomonas sp. NPDC089554 | reverse complement strand
GCCCGCTCCTACAGGTTCACCATTGTCGCTGTAGGAGCGGGCTTGCCCGCGAAAGGGCCGACACTGGCACGACAAATTCGGTATGGTCAACGCCCGCTATCCGAGGCCCCGCCATGAACCCCGAAACCTTGCAACTGCTGGTTACCCGCACCATGCCTTTCGGCAAGTACCAGGGCCGCCTGATCGCCGACCTGCCCGGCGACTACCTGGCCTGGTTCGCCCGCAAGGGCTTCCCACCCGGCGAGCTGGGCGGCTTGCTGGCGCTGATGCACGAGATCGACCACAACGGCCTGGGCGACCTACTGACACCACTGCGCCAGAAACGCCGCTGAAAACTCAGCTTTTCACCGGCGCCACCGCCAGTTCCACCCGCTCCTCTTTCTTGAGCAGCGCATACACCACCGCCGTCACCAGGCTGCCCGCCAGGATCGCCAACAGGTAAGGCAATGCATGGTTGATGGCATTGGGGATCAGCAGCACGAACAAGCCGCCATGCGGCGCCATCAGCTTGCAGCCGAAGTACATCGACAACGCGCCAGCCAGCGCGCCCCCGGCGATGCTCGCCGGAATCACCCGCAAGGGGTCCTTGGCGGCAAACGGGATCGCACCCTCCGAGATAAAGCACAGGCCCAGCACCAGCGCCGCCTTGCCGGCCTGCCGCTCGCTCTGGGCGAACTTGCGTCGGGCCAAGAAGGTGGCGATGCCCAGGCCGATCGGCGGCACCATGCCCGCCGCCATGGTCGCAGCCATCGGTGCATAGCTCGACGACGCCAGCAGCCCCACCGAGAAGGCATAGGCCGCCTTGTTGATCGGCCCGCCGAGGTCGACGCACATCATGCCGCCCAGCAGCACGCCAAGCAGAATCGCGTTGGTGGTGCCCATGCTGTCGAGAAAGCGCGTGAGCCCGTCCAGCATGGCCGCCACCGGCTGGCCCACCACGTAGATCATCACAAGCCCCGTGAACAGGCTGGCCAGCAGCGGAATGATGAGAATCGGCTTGAGCGCCTCCAGGCTGCTAGGCAGGCGCACGTAGCGGGCGATGGCCTTGGCGCTGTAGCCGGCCAGGAAGCCTGCGACGATGCCGCCAATGAAGCCTGCGCCCAGGGTACTGGCCAACAACCCGCCGATCATGCCAGGGGCCAGGCCGGGGCGATCGGCGATGGACCAGGCGATGTAGCCGGCCAGCAGCGGCACCATCAGCTTGAACGCCGCCTCGCCGCCAATCTGCATCAGCGCCGCAGGCAAGGTGCCGGGTTCCTTGAACGCCTCGATGCCGAAGACGAACGACAAGGCGATCAGCAAACCGCCCGCCACCACCATCGGCAGCATGAACGACACGCCGGTCAGCAGGTGCTTGTACACCCCGGTTTTCTCGGCCTTGTGCGGTGCGGCGTCGCCAGCGCTCTGCGATGTTTCCACCTTGCCCTCGGCCAGGGCCTTGTCGAGGGTCGCGCGGGCCTGCTTGAGGGCGATGCCAGTACCACAGCGATAGATGCGCTTGCCCGAGAAGCGCGCGGTCGGCACTTCGATATCGGCGGCCAGCAGCACCACGTCGGCCTCGGCGATGGCCTGGGCCGACAGGGGGTTACGTGCACCGACCGAGCCCTGGGTTTCCACCGTGAGCTGGTAGCCCAGCGCCGCAGCCGCCTGCTGCAAGGCCTCGGCGGCCATGAAGGTGTGCGCCACGCCGGTAGGGCAAGCGGTGACTGCGACGACCTTCACGCGCTCGGTCGCCGCCTCGGCCAACCCATCTGGCAACAACTGGGCATTCGCCTGGGCTTCGTCGAGGAAACTCTCGCGGTCGGCCAGGGCCTGGGCCGGGGTGCTCTGGTAGAGCCGCTTGCCGACGAAGCGAGCAAGGTCCACAGGCCCTGTGCTGACCACCAGCACCCAGTCGGCCTCGGCGATCTGCGCCGCACTCAGGCGCCGCTCGGGGTGCTCGGCATCCCATACCTCGACACTGGTAGCCCAGCCCCGCCGCTGCGCAGCGGCGGCCAGCAGGCGTGCGCTCAGCACGCTGGAGACCTGGCCGTTGGGGCAGGCGGTGACAATGGCGATGTTCATCGGCAGCCCTCTGGGTCTTGTTCTGTGAGTTGCACGCCGGCTTCAAGCTGCGCCAGTTGTGCATGGTCGCGAATACCGAAGCCCACCTGCGACACCGCCTGGGCCGCGATGGCCGTGGCGCGGCCCAAGGTGTGTGCGGCGGGTTCGACTTGCAGCAGGCCGTGCACCATGCCCGCCAGCAGCGAGTCGCCCGCGCCGACCGTGCTGGCCACTTCAACGAGCGGTGGCCGGGCATGCAGCGCCAGGTCGCGAGCGAACCAGCTCACGCCCTGCTCGCCCTGGGACACCACCACATGCTCAACGCCAGAGGCCAGCAAGCGTGCCGCAGCGGCGCGCTGCTCGGCCTGGCTGTGCACGGGCACCCCAAGCACCTCACTGAGTTCATCGGTGTTCGGCTTCACCAGCCAAGGCAAGCTTTCCAGCCCCGCACGCAACGCCTCGCCGCTGGTATCCAGGGCCACTTTCAGGCCATGGGCGCGCAGTTGCAGCAGCAGTTTGCGCAACCAGCTGGGGCTGATGCCGGGCGGCAGGCTACCGGCCACCACCGCCACTTCGTGGCCCTCGACGAGCTGCTCCAGACGCGCCAGCAAGGTCAACTGGGCCTGATCATCGATCATTGGCCCCTGGCCATTGATATCCGTGACCCGGCCATTGCCCTCCACCAGCTTGATGTTGCTGCGGGTTTCCCCGGCCACACGGACGAAGCCATCGGCAAAGCCGCGCCGGGCGATCAGCGCTTCGAACGGCGGCAGGTTGTCGCGGCCGAGAAAGCCGGCCACGGTGATGCTGTGACCCAGGTCGGCGAGCACCTGGGCGACGTTCAGGCCCTTGCCCGCCGCGTGGCTGTGCTGGGACTGGGCGCGGTTGACCTGGCCGGCGCGCAAGTGGTCCACGCCAACGGTGATGTCCAGCGCCGGGTTGAGGGTAAGGGTGAGGATCTTGGCCATGTCAGTAACGCTCCACCAGCGCCCGTACTGCCTCGGCGCTGTCCTGTTGCAAGGCCTCGCACGCCAGGGCGCGAGCTTTCTGTTGATCGGCCTGGCGCACCAGTGCCTTGACTTCGGCGACGCTACGGGCGGCGACGCTCAGTTCGTCGACGTCCAGCCCCAGCAACACCGGCACCGCCTGCGGGTCGGCGGCCAGTTCGCCGCACACCCCCACCCACTTGCCGTGGGCATGGGCCGCGCGCACAGTCATGTCGACCAGCGCCAACACTGCCGGGTGCAGGCCATCGGCCTGGGCCGACAGGCTCGGGTGGCCGCGGTCGATGGCCAGGGTGTACTGGGTGAGGTCGTTGGTGCCGATGCTGAAAAAGTCCACTTCGCGCGCCAATTGCGGCGCCAGCAAGGCGGCCGAGGGCACCTCGACCATGATGCCGACCTGCAGGTCGGCTACCGGAATCTCTGCACGCAGGCGCTCGACCATGGCCTTGGCCGCGCGCCATTCCTGCGCTTGGCCAACCATTGGGAACATGATGCGCAGGGGCCGGTCGTCTGCGGCCCGCAGCAGCGCACGCAACTGGTCTTCCATGATGTGCGGCTGCTGCAAGGTCAGGCGCACGCCGCGTACGCCGAGAAACGGATTGTCCTCGGCGGCGATCGGCCAGTAAGGCAAGGGTTTGTCGCCGCCAACATCCAGGGTGCGCACCACCAGCGGTCGTCCAGCAAGGCCCTCGAGCACGCGGCGGTATTCGGCTTCCTGGGTGGCCACGTCCGGTGCTTGCCGGTGGGCCATGAAGATCAGTTCGGTGCGCAGCAGGCCAACCCCTTCGGCGCCCTGCTCCACCACCTGGTCGATACCGCTGCTGTCACCGATGTTGGCGAACACCTCGACCGTATGGCCGTCGCGGGTCACCGCAGGTGCGTGACGATTGGCCCAGGCGGCTTGCAAGCGTTGTTCGCGCAGGTCGCGTTCGGCCAGGGCACGTTGCAATTCGTGCTCCGGCGGGGCCACGCTGAGCTTGCCGCGCTGGCCGTCGAGCAGCAGTGGCGTGCCGTTTTCCAACAACAGGATCGCCTCGCCCAGTCCGACCACGGCGGGAATACCCAGGGCGCGGGCAACGATGGCGCTGTGGGCCGTGGCGCCACCATAGGCCGTGACGATGCCCGCGACCCGCGCGGGGTCCAGGCGGGCCACGTCGGAGGGACCGACCTCGGCCATCACCAGCACATAAGGCTGCTCGGGCTCGGCCTGCTCGCTTACGCCACACAACTGCGCCAGCACCCGGCGGCCCACATCACGCAGGTCGGCTGCGCGCTCGGCGAGCAGGGCATCGTGCAAGGCTTCCTGCTGACGGGCAGCGGCATCGATCACCGCCATCCACGCGGCGGCAGCGCTTTCGCCTTGGGCCAGGCGCAGGGCAACTTCGTCGCCCAACGCGGGGTCAGCGAGCATTTCCTGGTGGGTGACGAAGATCTCGGCGATGGCCTTGTCGCTGCGTTGCACCAGCGTCTGAAGCTCGGCCTGCACCGCCGCCAGGGCCTGCTGCAGGCGCTGGCGTTCGTGGCTGGGCGACTCGCCACGCAGCGGGTAGTCGATAACGCGCTCCACGCAGACATGGGCCGGGCCGCTGGCGATGCCAGGGGCAGCACCGACACCCTGGACAGAGCTGCCGGCTGATGGAGCCTGCAATGCCGTCGGGGCCAGTTCGATGGTCTGCGGGGTCACCTTAGGCACAGGCTCCACTTCCTCGCCCAGGCCTTGCTCGATGGCGGCCAGCAGCAGCGGCAGTACGTCGTTGGCGATAGTCGGTTCGGCGACCAGCTCCAGCACCTGGCCACGCCGAGCGCCCAGGCCCAGCAACTTGCTCAGGCTCTTCGCCGACACCGCCGCCTGGCCGCTATCGGCCAGGCGCACGCGAATCTCACCTTCAAAGCCCTTGGCCAACTGCGCCAGCACCTTGGCCGGGCGCGCATGCAGGCCATGGGGGTTGGCCAGCACCACCCGCGCACCAGGCCAGTCGGCCGGCGCCTCGCCGCCCAGTACCTGGAGCACATCGCGGCTGCTGGCGGCCTGGTACAGGGTCTGCCCGCGCCCCTCGATCAACACCTGGCACAGGCGTTCGAGCAATGCCTGGTGCGCAGCCCCCAGGCTGGCCAGGCAGAACAGGCCATTGAGCGGCTGCCCGGCATGGCGCAGCGGCTGCTGCGGGGTGACGAAGGCCAGGCCCGGCTGGCGTACCCCACGTTCGCTGTGCAACCACCACAGGCCCTCGCCCAGCGGCAGCGGCTCGGCCTGTTGCAACTGCGTGGCAAAGCCGCTTTCAACCGCCCCGGCGCGCTGGAGCAAGCGCGCACCGCGCCAGGCCAGTTCTTCGAAATCGTCAGCAGGCAGGTTCAGGCCGATCAGTTGCGCATCCAGTTCGAGTTCGCGCGGCGCGCCTTGCAGCAGCTTGAGCAACGCCTCGGCGGAGCTTGCCCGGCGCAAGGCTTCAGCCAGGTCGGTCTCGCCCAGGGCGCGGGTCAGCAGTTGCAGCAGGCGCAGGTGCTCGTCGGAGCGCGCGGCAATGCCGATGGCCAGGTACACCACCTGACCATCGCCCCAGTCCACGCCCTCGGGAAACTGCAACAGGCGTACGCCGGTGGTGAACACCAGGTCGCGGGTCTGCGGTGTGCCATGGGGAATGGCGATGCCCTGGCCAAGGAAGGTGGAGCCTTGCGCCTCTCGGGCCTGCAAGCCCTCCAGGTAACCCTCGGCAACCAGCCCGTCGGCAACCAACTGGCCAGCCAGCAGGCGCAGGGCCTCGGCTTTGTCGGCGGCCGCCTGGCCCATGGCTATCTGCTCCTTGGCGAGCTCGAGCATGACCTTCTCCTTTGCAGTCTCCAGGGTTGGGACTGAGGTTATTGTTGTGCAATTCAGCGTTCTTTTGCATCGCGAGGCAAACAGGCCTGCCCCGCCAAAATCGATGTCAAATTGCAAGCTGAAACGTTTAATCTGACCAGGCGGCCACGTTACTCGATAATCTGCCAGGGAAAAAGCCCCATTTTGTCGGACAATTGCGACAATAGTCGGCTGCTATTGCACACAGTTTTGCGCGACACTACCCGTCAGGCTTCGCAGCCCACCCGGCAATAACAAGGAAAACTCGGTGAAACTCAGCGATATCGCGCGTCTGGCCGGTGTGTCCGTGACCACCGCCAGCTACGTCATCAATGGCAAGGCCGAACAGCAGCGCATCAGCAGCGCTACCGTCGAACGCGTACGCGCAGTGGTCGATGCCCACGGCTTTACGCCCAACCCGCAGGCCGCAGGTTTGCGTAGCCGCCACACGCGCACCCTCGGCTTCATTCTCCCCGACCTGGAAAACCCCAGCTACGCGCGCATCGCCAAGCAGCTCGAACAAGGCGCGCGGGCGCGCGGCTACCAATTGCTGATCGCCAGCAGCGACGACCAACCCGACAGCGAGCGCCAGTTGCAGGCGCTGTTCCGCGCCCGACGCTGCGACGCGCTGTTCGTCGCCAGTTGCCTGCCCGCCGAAGACGACAGCTACCGCGAGCTGCAAGCCAAGGGCCTGCCGGTGATCGCCATCGACCGGCGCCTGGACCCTGCACACTTCTGCTCGGTGATCAGCGACGACCGCGAGGCCAGCCGCCAGCTCGCCGAGAGCCTACTGGCCACCCGCCCGCGCAGCATCGCCTTGATCGGCGCCCGGCCCGAGCTGTCGGTCAGCCAGGCCCGTGCGGGGGGCTTCGACGAAGCCATGCAGCGCTTCGACGGCGAAGTACGTCGCTACCAGGGCGAGGCCTTCAGCCGCGCCTGCGGCCAGCAGCTGATGGCGCAGCTGGTCGACGAACTGGGCGGCCTGCCCGATGCGCTGGTCACCACTTCCTACGTGCTGCTGCAAGGCGTGTTCGACACCTTGCAGGCGCGCCCAGCCGATTCGCGCCAGCTACAACTGGGCACCTTCGGCGACAACCAACTGCTGGACTTCCTGCCCCTGCCGGTCAACGCCATGGCCCAGCAACACGGGCAGATCGCCGCCACCGCCCTGGAACTGGCGCTGGCCGCAATCGAAGACAAGCACTACGCACCCGGCGTGCACGCCGTGCCGCGCACCTTCAAACGCCGTATCACAGGCTGACCATGCGCCTGATCGACACCCACACCCACCTGGACTTCCCCGACTTCGACGGCGACCGCGAGGGCCTGCTGGCCAATGCCCAAGCCAGCGGTGTGGAGCGCATGGTGGTGCTGGGGGTGTATCAGGACAACTGGCAGCGAGTGTGGGACCTGGCCTGTAGCGATGCACGCCTGCCAGCAGCGCTGGGCCTGCACCCGGTCTACCTCGAGCAGCACCGGCCCGAGCACCTGGTGCAGCTGCGCGCGTGGCTGGAGCGCCTGCACGGCGACCCGCGTTTGTGCGCGGTGGGTGAGTTCGGCCTGGACTACTACCTGCCGGAACTGGACAAGCAGCGCCAACAGGACCTGTTCGAAGCGCAGCTGCAACTGGCCTGCGACTTCGCCCTACCCTCGCTGCTGCACGTGCGCCGCAGCCATGCGCAGGTAATCGCTACGCTCAAGCGCTACAAGCCGGCGCGGGGCGGCATCATCCATGCGTTTGCGGGCAGTTATGAGGAGGCGCGCGAGTACATCAAGCTCGGTTTCTTCCTGGGCCTGGGCGGCGCCGCCACCTGGCCCCAGGCCCTGCGCCTGCGCAAGACCCTGCCGCGCCTGCCGCTGGACAGCGTGGTGCTGGAGACCGATGCGCCGGATATGGCGCCGGTGATGTTCCCGGGTGTGCGCAACAGCCCGGAGCACCTGCCGGCGATTGCCGAGGCGCTGGCCGAGGTGATGGGGGTTCAAATGCGGGAGCTGGCCGAGGCGAGCACCCGCAATGCCTGTGAGCTGTTTGGCTGGTAGGGCGGCGCAGCTAGACCCTGAACGCCCCGATCAGCCGCTTCAACTCCACCACCTGCGCCGACAACGCCCGGCTGGCATCCTCGGTCTGGCAAGCGCCTTCGGTGGTGTCCTGGGCCGCCCGGTTGATCGCCACGATGTTCTGGTCGATATCGTGAGCCACCGCCGTCTGCTGCTCCACCGCCGCCGCGATCTGCTGGTTCTGCTCGACGATGCCCCCCACCGCCGCGAGGATATTGCCCAGCGCCTGCTGCACCTGGCGCGCCTCATCCACCGTACCCGCCGCCATCTGGTGGCTGCTGCCCATGGCCCGCACCGCAGCGCCCACGCCCTCCTGCAAACGCTGGATCATCTGCGCGATTTCCTCGGTAGAGTCCTGGGTGCGTCGCGCCAAGGTGCGCACCTCGTCGGCCACCACCGCGAAGCCCCGACCCTGCTCACCGGCACGGGCCGCCTCGATGGCCGCGTTGAGGGCCAGCAGGTTGGTCTGCTCGGCGATGCTGCGGATCACCTCCAGCACCCGCCCAATGGACTGGCTGTCGTTGGCCAACTGGTCGATCGTCGAGACGCTCTGGTCGATCTCACCGGCCAGGCGGGCAATGCTGTCCTGCTGGTGCTCCACCAGGCCGCGCCCGTTGGCGCTCTCGCGGTTGACCTGCTGCGCACCATCGGCCGCCAGCGCTGCGCTGCGCGCCACCTCCTGGGCGGTGGCGCTCATCTGGTTCATTGCCGTGGCCACCTGCTCGATCTGTTCGCGTTGGCCGCTGACTGCCTGGTTGCTGCGCGTCGACACCGCCAGCACCTGGCCGGCCTGTTCCTCGACGCTGGCCACCGTGCGCCCGACCTGCTCGATCAGCCCACGAATGCGTCGCACCGTCTCGCTGAAGCCACGCCCCAGCTCGCCCAACTCGTCCTGGCTGTTGGCCTGGAAGCTCACGGTCATGTCGCCGTCGGCCACTTTGTCCATGGCCGCGCCGAGCTTGCCCAGGGTTTCACGGGTCGACACATAGAAGCCGCCGTACAGGTAAAGGATCAGCAGCAACACCGTCGCCAGCGCCGCGACCAGGGCAACCATGCGCCAACGGTGCTCGCCGAGGCGCTCCTGCAACTGCTGCTGCAAGTGGGCGATGACGGCGTCGTTGAGCTGGTAGGTCTGGGCCATCAAGCCGCTGACCTGCTCATGGAAAGCGGGCCACGGGGCATCCAGGCTCTCGGCCACGATCACCTGGTCCTCGAACAGCGTCGCAGCCTGCTTCACGGTGGCCTGGCTGGCCTCGGCAGCGCTGCCCAGCGCAGCACGCACTGCGGCATCTGCGGACAAGGCATCGTCCAGGCGCAAGGCATAGTCGGCCGACAGCCGCTCAAGACGCTGCAACAGGTCTTCGAAGCGGGCACTGCCGGAGGAGTCGATAAAGCCGCGCCCCAAGGCCACGGCCCCCATCGCCCGACCTTCCCCAAGCACCTGGGTGACCTGGCCGGTGGCGCTGCCCAGCAGCTCGCTCAATTGGCGTACCGACGCCTGGCTGTCCTGGGTCAGGCCAGCCTGGCTGGCCACCTGCTTGTTGAACACCTGGGCCTGGGCCAGCAGCTTGTCGAACAGCGCCGTCTTGTTCTGCAACGACGACTCGCCACGGGCCTGGGCGAAGGCCTCGGCCAGCTCGACGCGCTTGGCTTCGAGGTGTTCGTCGTTGCCTTGCAAGGCCTGGAGTTGCGCCTGCACCTTGTCTTGCAGTGCGCCGATCCGCGTCTCGACATCACCGGCCTGGCCCGACTGGCCTAGCACGGCATTGATCTGCAACAGGCTGCCCAGGCTTTCGAGGTCGTTGCGCAAGGCCAAGCTGCCGGCCAACGGGCCAAGGCCGTGCAACTCCATGCTGGTGGCGTCGAACTGGCGGTAGGCATCACGCACGAGGTAGAAGCTGGTGACCAGCATGGGCAGGAAGAACAGAACACTGACCAGGCTGAACTTCATGCCGAAGCTCAGCCGGTTCATCAGTGCGATGGCCGGATGGAGCAGCAGCTTCATGGATCACCTCCTTGGATTCTTGTTGTTCTACGGTGTAGCACTAGGCCATTAACGGCCAATGCTTTGTATAGCGCAGAATGAACCCAAGGTTTGTAACTTAAAGTTAAGCGGCGCTGCTCAACCCAGCACTGTCCACAGGGCGAACGCCGCATACCACAGCACCGCGCAGCGCAGCAGCAGCTCCCACAGGCTATCCAGACGCCCCAGGCCGCGCTGGGCGTCCTCTTCTTCCTCGGGAATGTCGTCGGCCACCCGGCCGACGCGCGCCACCAACTGACCGGCACTGATATGCCAATTGAGCACTTCGTGCAGCATTACCCGGGTGACCGAGACGAAATTGCCGACCAGCGCAAAGCTCATGGCCAGCACCCGCACCGGCAGCCAGTCGAAGGCATGACGCAGCTGCGCGGCACGCTCCTTGAGCGCGGGCTGGTGGCTGTTGGCGGCACTCAGGGCCAGCAGGCGATAGGCCAGCGCCGCCGCCGGGCCGAGCAGGAAATACCAGAAGATCACCGCGAAAAAGCTCTGGTAGGCCTGCCACAGCAGGTTGCCCTGCACCCGCGCCAGCAGGTCGCGCGGGTCGTCCGCGGCCAAGCCCAGGTCACGCTCGGCGACATGCAGCGCGGCCTGCTGGTCGCCGCGGCGCCAGGCATCGCGGAACGCGCCAAGCGCCGCCTTGGCGTCGCCACGCCCAAGGCTGTAGAGCAACACCAGCACATGTACCGACAATGCCAACAGCCCATAGGCCACCGGCTCCAGCACATACAGCAGCAGGCTCAGCAACGCCACCGGGGCCAGCACCACGATCGCCAGGCTCCACCAGGGGTGCACCTTGCCACTGCGCTCCAGGCGCACCAGTTCGCCCAGGAAGAAACCGTCGCGTTGTACCCGCGGGCGCAAGGCCGAGAATTTCTCGATCCACAGCACCAGCACCAACACCAGGAAACTCATGTATTGCCCTCTTCGTTCAGCGCGGCTCGGTAGCGCTGCCAGTCGAATGCCGGCCCCGGGTCGGTCTTGCGTTGCGGGGCAATGTCGTTGTGGCCCTGGATGCGCTCAAGGCCAATCACCGGCCAGGCGTTGCGAATCTGCCCGGTCAGCTGCTGCAAGGCAAGGTACTGGGCATCGGTGTAGGGCAGCTCGTCGGTGCCTTCCAGCTCGATGCCGATGGAAAAGTCATTGCAGCCTTCGCGGCCATCGAAGCTTGATACCCCGGCATGCCAGGCACGGTCGAGCAGCGAAACGAACTGGGTCACCGCCCCGTCGCGCTCGATGAACAGGTGCGCCGACACGGTGAGGTGGCAGATGCTCGCGAAGTAGGGATGTTCGGCCGGGTCGAGCTGGTTCTGGAAGAACTGCTGGACCTTGCCGGTGCCGAAACAGGCTGGCGGCAGGCTGATGTTATGGATCACCAGCAGGGAGATCGCTTCGCCATCGGGGCGGGCGTTGAAATTCGGCGAAGGGCAGTGGGTGACACCGGAGAACCAGCCAGTGGAGCGGTCCAGTTGCATGAAAAGGTCCTGAAAAGCGCCGGGTACGAGCGGCCAGTATGCCGTGGGGTGGGGCGGCTTGCATGTAAATGATTGTGCCGCCGCGCGCTCAGCGCGCCTGCTGGCGCCGCAGGTCTT
This sequence comes from Pseudomonas sp. NPDC089554, assembly GCF_050280645.1. NCBI lineage: Bacteria > Pseudomonadati > Pseudomonadota > Gammaproteobacteria > Pseudomonadales > Pseudomonadaceae > Pseudomonas > Pseudomonas sp. NPDC089554. The sequence continues at coordinate 88,095 of NZ_JBNNVR010000007.1, read as the reverse complement.
CGAGCACGGACTCCAGCGCCCGCTCGAACAACAAGCCATCGTCCAGCACCCGCGCCTCGCCCCGGCGCAGCGCATGCGCCAGGCCGTGGCTGTTCCACTCGCGCACTTTCATGCCGGTGCGGTTGGCGAACACCAGACGGTCGCGGCTGTCGATACGCGCTACCAGTTTGCAGCGCAGTGGCTCGTCCTCGTCGGACACCTCGATCCAGGTACCGACTCGCAACCTTTGCACCTGCTTGAGCTCAGGGCCTTGGCCATCCTGCATGGGCAGCGTTTCGAAGGCCGGTTCCTCGGCAATCGCCAGGACGATGTCCTGCTCCACCCGTACTTCATCGAGCTGCGCGGCCAGGACATCCAGGCTGCCCGGCTCGGCGCAGGCACGCAGGTGCAGTTGTTCCAGGCGCAAGAAGAAGTCACGCAGCATCGCCGAATCCAGCGCGACCCCCGCCAGGCCGCCCCGCAGCGCCTTGAGCAAGCCCGGTACCTGTGCCAGCAGGCGCTGGCGCGCCTCGGCATGGGGGTGCGGGGCAATGCTGGCGAGCAGCGCATCCAGCGTCGCCAGCGCCTCGCCCCAGGCCGGCGAGTCTTCGCCGTGCTTGAGCCACGCCAGCAGCAACACTTGGCTCCAGCCTTGTACCAGCACCTGCACCACCACGTGCGGCAAGATATGGCCGCGCAGGCGCTCGCTGAGCACCCGCTCGACCTGTCGCCGCGCCTGCATGGCCTTGGCCCGGCCCTCCTCGGCGTCGCGGGTACGCTGTTCGAGCAGGTCATTGCGGCGCCGCTCTTCGGTGCTGAAGTTCAGGAACTCCTCAAGCAGCTCGCCGAACAGTTGCGAGTCGTCGGTGAAATCGTTGAGCAGCCGCTGGACGATACGCGCCACACGCAACTGCAAGCTGTCGCGCAGCCCCTCGCCACAGTTTTCCCAGCCGATGGCGATGGTGGCGATTTCATTGAGCAGGCGCCGCGCAGGGTGGCTGGCGCGGCTGAACAGCGATTTGTCCAGCAGCGCCACCTTGAGCAGCGGGATGTGCAAACGACCGATCAGGCCGCGCAGTGGCTCGGGCAGGTTGTCGTCAGCCTGTATGTAGCCGAACACCAGGCCGACCAGGTTGATGATGTCTTCGTCGGTGTTGGCGATACGTCGCCGGCTACCGCTGCGCACACTCACCCGCAGCAACAGTTGCTCAAGTTGCTGGCCCAGGTCGAAATCGTCGGCTTCGGAAGGGCCGGGTACATAGTGTTGCAGGTGCGTGAGCAGGCGCAGCAGGTCGGAACTGCCAATCGTTTGCGCTGAGGCGACGCTTTGCAAGCGGGGGGCGAAACGTCCGCGCGCGGGGGCCAGTAATGCCTCGAGCGAGGCCAGGAAAGCCAGGCCTGCGCTGTCAGCACCAATATCCAGGCTGCTGTCCAGCCTGCCCGGGGCACGCTGCGCCGCGTGCCGACGGTCTTCGGCACGCCGACGTGGCGCAGGGGCCAGCTCGGGCAGCACGCCAGCGGCGGCCAGCGCTTGGTTGGCATCGCCATACAGCAGGTCGGCATCGCGCAGTACATAGCGTTCGAACAGCTTGAGCAGGATCAACTTGACCTGCAGCCCTACCCCGAGGTTACGCCCTGCTTCCAGGAAGAACTCGCAGAGGCGCCCGGGCGCCAGGGGGTTGTGCTGCTCATCGAGCGGCAGTTCCAGCAGTGCCTCGAAACGTTGTTGCAATTGCCCCAGGGCAAAGCCGTCACGCGACAACACGCGGTCGACCATACCGGCGACGGCCTTGTCACGTTCGACATGCGCCATGCCGCGGGCGGGCTCGGCCATCGCCAGCAGAACCTGCGGCTCGGGCAGGCCGATGCGGGCGAAATGTTCGTAGAAGATGTCGAGGAAGCCACGTTCGATGCTTTTGCGCTTCAGGCGCAGGTCGCGCATGGCCTCGAAGTACAGGTGCTGGCGGGGGTTGGCGCCGGTCTTGTCGGCCATCTCGAACAACGCGTCGTCGGCATTGTCGAACAGCGCCTGCAAGCCCAGGCGCAATTGCAGCGCCGCCTTGTCGCGCACTTGCAGGAGCAATACGGGAAGGCCAGGCAGAGGCATGCGCCCCGCTCGGTCGATGGCCGCCGCCATGGGCACCACCTTGCCTTCTTCGTGCATCCCGAACTCCTTGATGGGTGTGATTGGATTGCGTCGCAAAAATTCGTCAAAGCTATGACGCCAATAACTAGACGCCCATTATCAGGGAAAATTCCTACAGCTGCCAGCGCACATTCATCCGGACTTCAAGGACCACGAATTTCGCCAAATGCTCCCCGCGACCCGACCAAAGGTCATTTGTCTTGCGGCTGTACAGCACAGGCCCCTGCCCTATAATCGCCGGCATCTAGCTTGTGGAGCCGAACATGCCGAACCTACGCCTCGCCGACCTCACCGCCGAAATCGAATCCAACGTGCGCCGCGCGCTGCTGGAAGACATCGGCAGCGGCGACATCACTGCCCAGTTGATCCCGGCCGAGCGCCTGGCCAAGGCGACCATCATCACCCGCGATGACTGCGTGATCGCCGGTACCGCCTGGGTCGACGCGGTGTTCCGCCAGCTCGACCCACGGGTGGCGGTGCACTGGCAGGTAGCCGATGGCGAACGGGCCATGGCCAACCAGGTGCTGTTCCACCTCGAAGGCCCGGCGCGCTCGCTGCTCAGCGGCGAACGCTCGGCCTTGAACTTCCTGCAGATGCTGTCGGGCGTCGCCACCCGCGCACGCTTTCTCGCCGACCTGGTCGAGGGCACCCAGGTGCGCCTGCTCGATACCCGCAAGACCCTGCCGGGCCTGCGCCTGGCGCAGAAGTACGCCGTGACCTGCGGCGGTTGCCATAACCACCGCATCGGCCTGTACGACGCCTTCCTGATCAAGGAAAACCACATCGCCGCCAGCGGTGGCGTGGCCGAGGCCGTGGCTGCGGCGCACCGCATCGCCCCGGGCAAGCCGGTGGAAATCGAAGTGGAAAGCCTGGACGAACTGCGCCAGGCCCTGGCGGCTGGGGCCGATATCGTCATGCTCGACGAGCTGAACCTGGACGAAATGCGCGAAGCGGTGCGTATCAACGCGGGCAAGGCCAAGCTGGAGGCCAGCGGTGGGGTCAACGAAACGACCTTGCGAGTGATCGCAGAGACCGGCGTGGACTACATCTCCATCGGCGCCATGACCAAGGATGTGAAGGCGGTCGACCTGTCGATGCGACTGAGCCTGTAGTTGCGCTGATTGCGTTCGGGCTTTTCGGCGTTGCCTCAGCGCTGGAAAGCTTGGCCGTATAACATGCTGCATTTTCGTTTTTGTTAGTTTGCCTGAATGATTAGGTTTTATTAACGGCTTTGCAAAAACACACCGCAATGGCGCCTGCCAAGACCCGCACTAAAAACCTCAACTTATAACCTGAAGTATTCTCTGCCTTCGTACTTAGCCTGACAATCCTACCAGTAGCAGATGGTGCTCGCGCTTACGTAAGCTTGGCTAAATCCCTCAGCCAATAGGTGGCACCATGAAAAATGAAGAACTTACCCTCGACTCCACTCAAAACGTAGCCTCCACCGGCACGTTTATATTAGTCCTAAAGAAAAACGATCAAATTGTTCATGAAAATAGTGATTTCAACCTGATCCGCCTGCTTCCGTTTACAGTCAATGCCGTAGAAAACGGTTTTAATTGGATAACTATTACCAGGGAGGAGCAGCAGCCATTGGAGGCGGGTGAAAAAATCATCGGCGTCGACGATTATTTCTCAGAAATTCACATGGCCTCGCATGGCATGGGCATGGGCCATGTAAAAGCCCACCAGGGAACCATCAACTTCATAGAGGCCTCTGCCGAAAAAGTGAAGGGGCACTACGAATTGCATTACGTTTCCCGTGAGGGTGAAAACTTCACCGCGACGGGGGAGTTTGACGTAGAGGTTTGATCAACTTAGCATCGTCACTCAGCACAACTTAGTTCCCAATCTCAAGCTGTAGCGAAAAGCACAGGTTACCGGTACTGCACTAAATAGCGTGCCGAGATTATGGGCTCACAGACTTTTTTCGAATCATACCTATGCGGTGATGATCTTGCGTTGAAACAGACACAGAGCAATATTGGTAATCAATGAATACTCCGTGTCTGTTTACGCTCGCCTCATCGCCGCTCGGCGGCTTGTCATACCAACCCTAGGCTGACCACGCTGCGGGCAGTGGCGACGATCGCCTCCTCCCGTGAACGTGGCGACCAACCGAGCAGGCGTCGGGCCTTCTCGCTGGTGCAGTTCATGTTCACCTCCAGCAGCGGCGCCATCGACTTCATGTTCGGGTTGCTGCGCGCCGCCAGGCGTACCATCCAACTGGGCAGCTCGCGGGTCGAGACCTTGCTGGCCGCCTCGCCCAGGTTGGCGCGCAGCACCTTGGCGACCTCGGTCATCCACATGCTTTCACCGGCAATCGCCAGGAAACGCTCGCCCTTGGCGGCGGGGTGGGTCATGGCCAGCAGGTGCAGGTCGGCGAGGTCGCGCACATCGACGAAGCCCGAGTTGATCCGTGGGCAACCGGCCTGCCCTTGCAGCAGGCTGACAATGATGCGGATGGAGTGCGAATAGTCGGCGCCCAGCGCAGGCCCGAGTACCGCCACCGGGTTGATTGCCGACAGCTCCAGGCCGCCGCCTTCGCGCTGGATGAAGTCCCAGGCGGCGCGCTCGGACAGGGTCTTGGATTTCTGGTAAGGCGCGACATTGCCGTTCAGGTCGCTCCAGTCGGTCTCATCGAACGGGCGCCGATATTCAGGGCTGTGCCCGACACCCACTGCACCGAAGGCCGAAGTCAGCACCACGCGTTTGACCCTGGCATCGCGCGCGGCGCGCAGCACACGCAGGTTGCCGTCCACTGCCGGCCTGATCCAGTCCTCCTCGCGCTGCTGGTCCCCCGACGGGGTCGGCGAGGCGCCGTGCAACACGTAGCTGCAACCTGCGGCTGCCTGGGCCCAGCCAGCATCGTCGCCAAGGTCGGCGACGACGACCTGCAAACGCTCGCCCGGCTCCACGCCGCCAACCTTGAGGTAGTCGCGCACCTCAGCCTCACGCGCCGCCGAGCGGATCGTCGTGCGCACCCGATAGCCCTGGTTCAACAGGGCAATGATGCAATGTTGGGCGATGAAGCCGGTACCGCCGGTGACCAATACCCAAGGTTCGCTCACGTTGGTTTCCTCTCTCGATGGGTTGCGCAAAGCGCGGATGGAGAAAGGTTAAGGCGCGCCCTTCGTACTGTTAATGCTTGAACGTGCGCATTGGTTGCGCGAGAGTACGGCGATGAACATCGACCCGTTTTCCGAAATTCTCCGGCTCACCAATGCCACTTCCCTGACCACCGGCGGCTTCAGCGCGGGCGGCCATTGGGCGCTGCGCTTTCCAGCACCCGACAAGATCAAGTTCTTCGCTGTGGTCAAAGGCCACTGCTGGGTGCAGATCGACGGCGAGGCGCAGGCGGTTCGCTTCGATACCGGTGATGTCGGCCTGCTGACCGCCCGGCGCAGCTTCGTGCTGGCCAGCGACCTGGACACCGAGCCAGTCGATGCGATGAGCGTGTTCAGCGCCTCCGGGCCATCGCCGGTGGTGCTGGGCGATGCCAACGACTTCACCCATATCGGCGGCCACGTGCTGCTCGACCCTGGCAGCGGGCGCTTGCTGGCCGATGTGCTGCCCGCGTGGATCCACGTACCGGCTGCCTCGACGCAGGCGAGCAACTTCCGCTGGCTGCTCGACCAGCTGGTGGCCGAGCGCAGCACCGGGCAGCCGGGCGCGCAACTGGCGTCGGCGCAGTTGTCACAGTTGCTGTTCATCCAGATCCTGCGTGCCCACCTGCAAACCGCCACGCCACTGCCGGCCAGTTGGCTGCGGGCCCTCGGCGCGCCACGCCTGGCCCCGGCCCTGCGCCTGATGCATGGCGACCCGGCGCGGGCCTGGCACCTGGAGGAACTGGCCCAGGCCTGCGCCATGTCGCGCACCACCTTTGCCCTGCACTTCAGAACAGCGGCCGGCGTGGCGCCACTGACGTACCTCACCGAATGGCGCATGCGCCTGGCCGAACGCGCCCTGCGTGAAGAGAACACGTCGGTGGCGGTGCTGGCCGGATCGCTGGGCTATGGCTCGGAAAGCGCCTTCAGCAATGCCTTCAAACGCGTGACGGGGCTGTCACCTACCGCGTTTCGCAGCGCAGCGACGGCAGGCTGAAACGAAAGAACCGGCCACAGGGCCGGTTCTTTCGTAATGGGGACGCGACTTAGAACGAGGCGTTGGCCAGGCCGTCCAGGTAGCGCTCCACGTCCAATGCAGCCATGCAGCCAGCACCGGCCGAGGTGATCGCCTGGCGATACACATGGTCGGCCACGTCGCCGGCAGCGAACACACCTTCGACGTTAGTGGCGGTGGCATTGCCTTCACGGCCGCCATGGACCACCAGGTAGCCGTCCTTGAGCGCCAGCTGGCCTTCGAACAGCGAGGTGTTCGGAGTGTGGCCGATGGCAATGAACACGCCGTCGACCTTCAGCTCGTCGCTGCTGCCGTCGTTGTTCTTCAGGCGCGCACCGGTCACGCCCATGTTGTCACCCAGCACTTCGTCGAGGGTGGCGTTGAGCTTGAGTTCGATCTTGCCTTCGGCGACACGGGCGTGCAGCTTGTCGATCAGGATCTTCTCGGCACGGAAGGTATCGCGGCGGTGCACCAGGGTGACCTTGCTGGCGATGTTGGCCAGGTACAGGGCCTCTTCCACGGCAGTGTTGCCGCCACCGACCACGGCGACCGGCTTGTTGCGGTAGAAGAAACCGTCGCAGGTCGCGCAGGCCGAAACGCCCTTGCCCATGAAGGTTTCTTCCGACGGCAGGCCCAGGTAGCGGGCGCTGGCACCGGTGGCGATGATCAGCGCGTCGCAGGTGTAGGTGCCGCTGTCACCGGTCAGGGTGAAGGGTTTGCTGGCCAGGTCGACAGCATTGATGTGATCGAAGACGATCTCGGTCTCGAAGCGCTCGGCGTGTTCCTGCATACGTTGCATCAGCGCCGGGCCGGTCAGGCCATGGGGGTCGCCCGGCCAGTTGTCGACTTCGGTGGTGGTGGTCAGCTGGCCGCCAGCCTGCAGGCCGGTGATCAGCAGCGGCTTGAGGTTGGCGCGCGCGGCATAGACCGCAGCGCTGTAACCGGCAGGGCCGGAACCGAGGATGATGACCCGCGAATGACGTACTTCGGACATGTCGTACTCCTGTCGAGCCGGCGCCTAGGGCCGGCACCACTGTGCCGGCGACGCCGGCTGGCATTAAAAGGGGCCTGCGCAGCACTTGGGGAAGGCTACGACGCACAGGCCCGCAAACCTGTTGCCGCTTCCCTTGCAAGGCTCGCGGCGTGGAAATTTGAACGCACTGTAGCGAGGTGGCAGAGATTAAGGAAATATCCTTAGACAATCCACCTTATAGGCAGGCTCTATCCAACAAGACGACCGATAGTCATTGTCCAGCGGCTTTGTTACACGCCGTTTCCCACCTGCCACGCGCCTTTCGCCGACTCGACAAACTCGGTATGGTCAGCGCGTTTTCCCCTTTTGCGGAGCCTTCCGATGCAAGCCCCTGTCCTTTCCGGCCCGCAGTACCTGCGCGAAGGCCTGAAACTGGTCCTGAGCCCGAACCTGCGGCTGTTCGTGCTGCTGCCCCTGGCGGTCAATCTGCTGCTGTTCGGCGGCCTGGTGTATTTCGCCGGGCACCAGTTCAGCCTATGGGTCGACACCCTGATGCCGACTCTGCCCGAGTGGCTGGGCTTTCTCACCTATATTCTCTGGCCGTTGTTCGTCGCCTTGGTGATCTTGATGGTGTTCTTCACCTTCACCCTGGTGGCCAACATCATCGCCGCGCCATTCAATGGTTTTCTCTCGGAGAAGGTCGAGGTGGTGGTACGTGGCGAAGACAACTTCCCGGCCTTCAGCTGGGGCGAGCTGGTGGCCATGGTGCCGCGCACCTTCAGCCGCGAAATGCGCAAGCTCGGCTACTTCCTGCCCCGGGCGCTGGGCCTGTTCATCCTCTCGTTCATCCCCGTGGTGAACGTGATCGCCGCGCCGTTGTGGTTGCTGTTCGGGGTCTGGATGATGGCTATCCAGTACATCGACCTGCCGGCGGATAACAACAAGATGAGCTGGCAGGACATGCTCGCCTGGCTACGCAGCAAGCGCTGGCAGAGCCTGAGTTTTGGCGGCATCACCTACCTGGCGTTGCTCATCCCGGGGGTGAACGTGGTGATGATGCCGGCGGCGGTGGCAGGGGCCACGCTCTTCTGGGTGCGCGAGCGCACGTAATGCATATGTAGGGCCTTGCCCAGGCCCGTTCGGTTTCCAATGCGTGCCAGGCCGCAGTGTCGCGGCCTGGTACGCATTGGAGATTGAGTATGGAATTCTACGACGTCGCATCGAAAGACTACATCGAGCTGGCAGGCACACCTGAGCACCTTCATGGCTCGATCATCGCCGAGCACCGAGTGAAGTGGCGGCTGCGCGAAATCCTGGAGGCCCGAGACGTGAGCGAGCCGTACGATCAACTGTTCTACACCACCTGGAGTGAGGACGGGGCAGTCAACTACAGCGAGTCGCTGGTAGGGCTGCTAACCACGGCAGTGATCAACAGCGAACGCCCTTCCATCGGCCCGCACGGGGGCCTGTTCAGGCAACGCGGTGTCACCGAACAGGACCAGTACGCGGGTGCCGACCTGATGCTGGTCAGTGATGCCGTCGGGATCGTCTACGACCACATCAAGAAAACCGAACAGGGAGACTGAGCGGTGCGCTTGCCGCACAGGCTAGCATTGGGCGTTCTCACCCGTCAGTAACGCCCATCAATGGCTGAGCTGGTTGGAAAACTGCCCTACAGCACTGACCACCTTCTTCGCCCCATCCTGGATCTCGACGATCACCTGGCCCGTCTCGTCGGCCAGGTTCAACCCCTGCTCGGCCTGGCGCTTGCTGGTGTCGATGATATCCACCGCGGCCTGCGCCAACTGCTCGTTCTGCTGCACCACCTTGGCGATTTCGTCGGTGGCGCTGCTGGTACGCGAGGCCAGCTGGCGCACTTCGTCGGCGACCACGGCAAAACCTCGGCCTTGCTCGCCGGCCCGCGCCGCTTCGATGGCGGCGTTGAGCGCCAGCAGGTTGGTCTGCCCGGCGATGTCACTGATGGTCTTGATGATCGAGCCGATCACCCTGGATTGCTTGTCCAGCGCCTGAATGCCCTCGGCGGCCTGCTGCATGGAGCTTTCCAGGCCACGCATCACGTCGACGGTCTGGGTCACCACGTCGGTGGCCTTGCGGGCGCTGGTGTCGGTCTCGAGCGAGGTGCTGTAGGCGATGTCGGCGGCCTCGGCCACCGCGATCTCCTGGTTGACCTGATCGGTGATCACCGTGGCGAACTTGACGACCTTGTAGAGCACATCGTGGGAATCGATGATCGGGTTGTAGGACGCCTCCAGCCACACCACCCGGCCATGGGCATCGACGCGCTTGAAGCGCTCGGCGACGTACTCGCCACGGCGCAGCTTCTCCCAGAAGGCACGGTAGCCCGCCGAGCTGGCTTCTTCGGGTTCGCAGAACATGCGGTGGTGCTTGCCGCGCACTTGCTCCAGGCTATAGCCCATGGTTTGCAGGAAGCGGTCGTTGGCGGTCAGCACCTGGCCGTCGAGGTTGAACTCGATCACGGCGGTAGAGCGCATCAAGGCCTTGATCAGGCTTTCGTGCTCGCGAGCGGTCTCGATGGTGCGGGTCAGGTCACTGGAATGCATCGTGAAGTAACGGGTGCGGCCATTGGAGTCCTTTACCGGCTGCAGGATCGAGCGCAGCCAGGCTTCCTCACCATTGCCACGCAACAGGCGAAACGCGCCATTGAGGTGCTCGCTGCGGGTGATGGCGTTCTTCATGCACTTGTAGCAGTCCAGCTTCTTCAAGTACTCCGGGACGATCTCGTCGATGTTGCGGCCGACCAACTGTTCGGCGCGGTAGCCCATCTCTTTCTCGAAGTTGCTGTTGACCGACTCGATCCGTCCTTGGGGGTCCAGCTGTAGCACCAGCATTTCGCTGTCCAGGCTGTTCTTGACCTGCTCGACGGACGCCAGCTCCTCGCGCAGCTTCTGGATTTCTTTCTTCAGTTTGCTGTTGAACATTACCGCGATCCCCGAGCGCCAAGCCGCCACCATCGAATGCCTTTGCATCGGCTGGTGACTGGACATTCTTGAGCGCCGCTCAGGGAAATATCCCTCTCGGCGCACTTCACTCGCCAGTCACACAGCCGTCACCGAACGGCAATACGGCAGGTGGAGACTTTTCGATATGAATACACCGCACTTGCACATCACCCTGGTCAGCGAAACCTTCCCGCCCGAGATCAACGGCGTGGCCAACACCCTTGGCCGCCTCAGCGAGGGTTTGCGCCAGCGCGGCCATCGCGTGGAGGTGGTGCGTCCACGCCAACCCGGCGACCTGCCCGGCCCCCGTGGCGACGACTTGCTGCTGTGCCGTGGCTGGCCGCTGCCCGGCTACCCGGGGCTGCAATGGGGCGAAGTATCGATGCACAAACTGTGGCGGCGCTGGCGCCGACAACGCCCGGATGTGCTGTACATCGCCACCGAAGGCCCGCTAGGGCTCAGCGCCCTGCGCGCCGCCCGGCGCCTGGGCATCGCCGTGGTCAGCGGCTTCCACACCAACTTCCCGCAGTATTCCGGACAGTACGGACTGGGGCTGCTGGCCCGGATGCTCACCCATTACCTGCGCTGGTTCCATCGCCGCACCACCATCACCCTGGTGCCCAGCGCCAGCCAGCGCCTGGAGTTGGAGCGCCGCGGTTTCGAGCGTTTGGGGCTGATGGCGCGCGGCGTCGATGCCTGCCTGTTCAACCCCGCGCGACGTAACCAGGCGCTGCGCGAGCAATGGGGCCTGAAAGCCGACGACATTGCCGTGCTGCATGTTGGCCGCCTGGCTGCCGAAAAGAACCTGAGCCTGCTGCGCCCCTGCATGGAAGCCCTGCAGAAGGCGTACCCACAGCAGCGCCTGCGCTTGATCGTGGTCGGCGATGGTCCGCAACGTGCTCAGCTCGAACAGCAGTTGCCCGACGCTCTCTTCTGCGGCGCACAGCGCGGCGAGGTGCTGGCCGAACACTATGCCAGTGGCGATCTGTTCCTGTTCCCAAGCCTCACCGAGACCTTCGGCAACGTGGTGCTGGAGGCCTTGGCCTCTGGGCTGGCAGTGGTGGCCTATGACGAGGCCGCAGCGGCCCAGCACATCCGCCACGGCCACAGTGGCGCGTTGGCGATGCCGGGTGACCAGGCGGCGTTCATCGAGGCCGCCTGCTGGCTGCTGGAAGAGAGCGAAACCCTGCGCAGGGTTCGCCTGAATGCGCGTCAGCACGCCAGCAGGCAAGGCTGGCTGGCGATCGTCGAGCAGTTCGAAGGGTACTTGTACAGCGCCTGCCGGCAGGTGGACGTGCAGAGCAAGCGCCCGCCTGCGGCATTGGCGATCAAACCAGGCTCGTCAGCGCCTCGCGGCTGAACGGCAGGATGTCCTGCTCACGCCCGTCGCGCACCTTCTGTGCCCACTGGGCATCCACCAGCAGGGCGCGGCCCACTGCCACCAGGTCGAACTCCTGGTCGCCCAGGCGCCGCAGCAGCCCTTCCAGGCTGGCAGGCTTGGCGACCTTGTCGGTGTCGACCATGAATTGCAGGAACTCGCCGTCCAGGCCGACGCTGCCAACGGTGATGGTGGGCTTGCCGGTGAGCTTGCGGGTCCAGCCGGCCAAGTTCAGTTCCGAACCTTCGAATTCCGGCTCCCAGAAGCGTCGGGTGGAGCAATGGAAGATATCCACACCGGCCTCGGCCAGTGGCGCGAGGAATGCGGCGAGCGCCTCGGGCGTTTCCACCAGGCGCGCGCTGTAGTCCTGCTGCTTCCACTGGGAAAAACGGAAGATGATCGGGAAGTCTGGTCCGACCGCTGCGCGCACGGCCTGCACCAGCTCGATGGCGAAGCGCGAACGTTGCGCCAAGTCGCCGCCGTATTCGTCGCTGCGCTGGTTGCTTGCGGCCCAGAAGAATTGGTCGATCAGGTAGCCGTGGGCACCGTGGATCTCCACGCCGTCCATGCCAATGGCCTTGGCGTCGCGGGCAGCCTGGGCGAAGGCCTCGATCACCTGGCGAATGTCGTCCTTGCTCATCTCGTGGACCACGACCTTGTCATCCTTGAGTTTGCCGCTCGGGCCATAGCCCGGCACGCTGCCATCCGGCTCGGTGCCCAGGCGCCGCACACTGCCCACGTGCCACAGCTGCGGCACGATACGCCCACCCTCGGCGTGCACCGCATCGACCACCTGCTTCCAACCGGCCAGGGCGTCCTCGCCATGGAAACGTGGCACGTTCGGGTAGCCGTTGGCCGCCAGGTGGCCGACCGTGGTGCCTTCGGTGATGACCAGGCCGACCCCCGCAGCAGCGCGGCGACGGTAGTACTCGACCACCCCGGCATGAGGCACGCCGCCGGGGCAGAAGGTACGGGTCATCGGCGCCATGACCACACGGGTCGGCAGCTCTAGCGAACCCAGGGTGAAAGGCTGGAACAGTGGGTGGGTGGACATGCGGCGCTCCCGGTTGGAATGAGGAATGCGCCTGAGATTAGGGGCAGCGAGAGGGATGGCACAGCATTATTGATTGGGGTGATTATCGGGTATCGCGGGGGAGGCGCCCCGCGATAACGTCCGCCTATGCCAGGGCTTTTTCGATCGCCTGTACCACGGTGGGGTCGTCCGGCGCGGTACGTGGGGCAAAGCGGGCCAGCACGCGACCGTCCTTACCCACCAGAAACTTCTCGAAATTCCAGGTGATATCCCCCGGGAACTCCGCCCCCTCCCCGGCCAGCAGCCGGTACAGCGAATGGCGCTGTGGGCCGTTGACCTCGAGCTTTGCCCCCAGCGGGAAGCTCACGCCATAGTTGAGGCTGCAGAACTGCTGAATTTCCTGTTCGCTGCCCGGTTCCTGGCCGGCAAACTGGTTGCACGGCAGGCCAAGCACGTTGAAGCCTTGGTCCTTGTAGTCCTGGTACAGGTTCTCCAGCGCCTTGTATTGAGGCGTCAGACCGCACTTGGAGGCGACATTGACCACCAGCACCACCTGCCCTTTGAACGGAGCAAGGGGCAGGTCCTTGCCGTCCAGCGCCTGCAATGTCAGGTCGTGAAATGCACTCATGTTGATTCCCCTCTCAGGTTCCGGTTGCCGTCTGGGCAAATTGCGCCCACCAAAAAGGCGCGCGACCAAGCCGATCACCCTCATCGAGGGGAGTCCGGCTTGCCCGAGCGCCTGGCGACTTTCTGAGCTTAGCGCAGAAACTCAGTGGTGATGACCACCTTCGCCGTGGATGTGGCGGTGAGCGACTTCTTCGTCGCTGGCGTCACGCACATTGACCACTTTGACCTTGAAGTTCAGGCGCTGGCCGGCCAGTGGGTGGTTGCCGTCGACGGTCACGTCGTCACCGTCGATGTCGCGGATGGTGACGACCTGCATCTGCCCGTCCGGCGCCGAAGCGTGGAACTGCATGCCCACTTCCAGTTGGTCGACACCTTCGAACAGGCTGCGGTTCAACGTGCTGACCAGCTCGGCCAGGTATTCGCCGTAGGCATCTTCCGGCTCGATGGCAACGGTCAGTTCATCACCGGCCTGCTTGCCTTCCAGGGCTTTTTCCAGGCCCGGGATGATGTTGCCGGCACCGTGCAGGTACACCAGCGGCGCGCCACCGGCGGAGCTGTCGATGACCTCGCCAGCGTCGTTGGTCAGGGTATAGTCGATGGACACAGCCTTGTTGGCGGCGATCAGCATGGGGCAAGACCTTTTGCAAAAGAATATAGAGCGGACAAGTGTAACCAAGGGTTCGTCCGATTGCGAACGCGGCTCGGGCGACAACCGGCCCATCAGTCGGATCACCGGCTTTCACCTGGACGAGGAAGGCCACTGGGTCGCCGAGCTGTCGTGCGGGCACACCCAGCACCTGCGCCACCAACCGCCATGGCAATCACGTCCGTGGGTACTCGACCCGCAGCAGCGCCAGCAGCACATGGGCATGCCTTTCGACTGTGGCTGGTGCGCACAAGGGGTCGATAGCGATACCCTTGGCCGTTGATTCCTTGCACCGCTTATTCCGAGAAGCACGCATGCAGACATTTTTCATCGCGCCGACCGACTTTGGTGTTGGCCTGACTTCGATCAGCCTGGGGCTGGTCCGTACCCTCGAGCGCGGCGGCCTGAAGGTGGGTTTCTTCAAGCCCATCGCCCAGCACCACCCCGGTGACACCGGCCCCGAGCGCTCCAGCGAGCTGGTCGCCCGCACCCATGGCATCAAGCCCCCGACCCCGCTGAGCCTGGCCCAGGTCGAGCGCATGCTCGGCGATGGCCAGCTCGACGAGCTGCTCGAAGAAATCATCCGCCTCTACCAGCAGGCCTGCGTAGGCAACGACGTGGTGGTGGTCGAAGGCATGGTACCCACGCGCCACGCCAGCTACGCCGCGAGGGTCAACCTGCACCTGGCCAAGAGCCTGGATGCCGAGGTGATCCTGGTGTCGGCGCCGGAAAACGAGGTGCTCAGCGAGCTGTCCGGGCGGGTCGAGCTGCAAGCCCAGCTGTTCGGCGGCCCACGCGACCCGAAGGTGCTCGGGGTGATCCTCAACAAGGTGCGCACCGAGGAAAGCATGGCCACCTTCGCGGCGCGCCTGCGCGAGCACTCGCCGCTGCTGCGCGGCAATGACTTCCGACTGCTTGGCTGCATCCCCTACCAAGCCGACCTGAACGCCCCGCGCACCCGTGACGTGGCCGAGCTGCTCGGCGCCCAGGTGCTCAACGCTGGCGACTACGAACAGCGGCGCATGAACAAGATCATCATCTGCGCGCGCACCGTGGCCAATACCGTACCGCTGCTAAAGCCCGGCACCCTGGTGGTGACCCCAGGCGATCGTGACGACATCATCCTCGCGGTGAGCCTGGCGGCAATCAACGGCGTGCCCCTGGCCGGCCTGCTGCTGACCAGCGACAGCAAACCCGACCCGCGCATTCTCGAGCTGTGCCGCGGCGCGTTGCAGGCCGGCTTGCCGATCCTGTCGGTGAGTACCGGCTCCTACGACACCGCCAACCAGCTCAACTCGCTGAACCGCGAAATTCCGGTGGACGACCGGGAGCGCGCCGAATTCATCACCGACTTCGTCGCCAGCCACCTCGATGCACTGTGGCTGCACCAGCGCTGCGGCACGCCACGCGAACTGCGCCTGTCGCCGGCGGTGTTCCGCTACCAGTTGATCCAACGGGCGCAGCAGGCCAACAAGCGCATCGTCCTGCCCGAGGGTGCCGAGCCACTGCTGGTACAAGCCGCCGCGATCTGCCAGGCGCGCGGCATCGCCCGTTGCGTGCTGCTGGCCAAGCCCGAGGAGGTCGAAGCGGTGGCCCGTGCCCAGGGCATCACCTTGCCGGCCGACCTGGAAGTGCTCGACCCCGAGCTGATTCGCGGCCGCTACATCGAGCCGATGGTCGACCTGCGCAAAAGCCGCAACCTCAATGCACCAATGGCCGAGCAGCAGCTGGAGGACCCGGTGGTGATCGCCACCATGATGCTGGCGCTGGATGAAGTGGACGGCATGGTCTCGGGCCTGGTGCACTCCACGGCCAACACCATTCGCCCGGCCTTGCAGCTGATCAAGACCGCACCGGGCAGCAGCCTGGTGTCGTCGGTGTTCTTCATGCTGTTCCCCGAGCAGGTGCTGGTGTATGGCGACTGCATCATGAACCCGCATCCCAGCGCTGCGGAGCTGGCCGAGATCGCTCGGCAGAGCGCCGAGTCGGCACAGGCCTTCGGCATTGCGCCACGGGTGGCGATGCTCAGTTACTCCAGCGATTCAGCCGCCAGCGACGAGGAAGTGGAGAAGGTACGCGAGGCCACGCGCCTGGCCCAACAAGCAGAGCGCGACCTGCTGATCGACGGGCCACTGCAGTACGATGCTGCCGCCAACCCGGACATCGCTCGCCAATTGGCACCGCACAGCCCGGTAGCGGGGCGCGCCACGGTGTTCGTGTTCCCTGACCTGAACACCGGCAACACCACCCACAAGGCGGTGCAGCGCAGTGCCGATTGCGTGAGCCTGGGGCCGATGCTTCAGGGGTTGCGCAAGCCGGTGAACGATTTGCCGCGCGGGGCGCAGGTGGACGATATCGTGCACACCATCGCGTTGACCGCGATCCAGGCCAGTCACGCACGCTGAAATGAAACGGGGCCGCTAAGCGGCCCCGGCATTCTCGAACCTAACGCTTAAGGGTACTGCTGAACATTACCCTGCTGGTCATATTGCTGGCCCGGAATCGGCTTCAGGTTCACCTCTACCCGACGGTTTTGCGCCCGGCCATTGGCGTCGGCGTTGCTGGCAATCGGTTGGTCAGGGCCCATGCCACGGACCGATACCCGCGACGGGTCGACACCCTGGGAGGTCAGGTAGGTGCTGACCGCCTGGGCACGGCGCTGGGACAGGTCCATGTTGTGCTGGCGGCTACCGGTGCTGTCGGTGAAGCCGATCACTTCGATGGTGTTCTGGTTGAACTGCTTGAACGAGCCTGCCAGGTTGTTCAGCGGCGAGTAGAAGCTTGGGGAGATATTCGCCGAGTCGGTGGCGAAGGTGATGTTACCCGGCATGATCAGCTTGATCTGGTCACCCTGGCGCTGCACTTCCACGCCGGTATTGGCCATGCTCTCGCGCAGCGCTGCTTCCTGACGGTCGGCGTAGTAGCCATAACCTGCGGCAGCGGCGCCCACGGCTGCAGCACCGATCAGTGCGCCCTTGCCGCGGTTGTTGTGGTCGATGGCAGCACCGGCGATGGCGCCGGCCAGCGCGCCCAGGCCACCGTACTTGGCGGTCTTGCTCATCCCGGTGGAACCCTGCTGCGCCTGGCCCTGGTTGTCGTAGGGGTTCTGGCTGGCGCAGCCAGACATCAGGGCAGCGGCGGTAGCGACGATAATCAGACGACGCATGGTGAACATGGACAAGCTCCTACTGAAATTCGAAAGTGCGGCGGATCACTCGGATCTCTGCCAGCCTTGGATTGCAGCGAGGCGGAAAAATTCCATGGAACCTCAGGCGCGCACGAAGGGGTTCTCGCGCATTTCCTCGCCGAGCCGGGTGTCCGGGCCGTGGCCGGTCACCACGATGGCCTCTTCGTCCAGGCGATACAGCCGCTCCTTGATCGAACGAACGATAGCCCGCTGATCGCCACCCCACAAATCGGTGCGCCCCACGCCGCGACGGAACAGGGTGTCACCGGCGATCAACAGCTTGGCATCGGCGAACCAAAAACTCATCGATCCGGGCGTGTGCCCCGGCGTATGCAAGGCCACGCCACAGCCGCAGGCCAGCTCCTCATCGTCGCTCAGCCAGCGGTCGGGCGCAGGCACCGGGGCGAACGGCACGCCGAACACCTGGCACTGCATTTCCAGGGCGTCCCATAGCGGCTGGTCATCCTTGTGCAGGTGCAAGGTCGCGCCGGTCAACGCCTTGAGCCGGCCCGAGGCGAGGAAGTGATCGAAATGCGCGTGGGTGTGGATGATGCTCACCAGGGTCAGGCCATGGTGTTGCAGGCGGGCGAGGATCTTCTGCTCGTCACCGCCGGGGTCGACGACGATGGCTTTCTTGGTGAGCGGGTCGCCGATCAGCGTGCAGTTACATTGCAGGGGGCCGACGGGGAAGGTTTCGCGAATTAGTGCAGCAGACGCAGATGTCATGGAAGCGAACTCACGGCAAGTCATGTTTGTTCAAAGAGAGCCTGCACACGAGCAAGCGCATCATCGATAACCATTTCTGGCGCCGTCTCAATACGCTTGGCACCTCGGGCTTCGAGATCGACGCTACGCAGTTGGTTGCAGAGAATAACACCCTGGGTTTGAGTGCCGGCACCACTGAGCGTCACAGCGAACCCTGCGTGCCTGGCGTAACTGCCACCCTGTGTTATAGGCACGATGATCGCCAGCCCGGCAGAGTTGTACGCGACGGGCGTGAGGACCATGGCTGGCCGAAAATGCCCCTGCTGCTCTCGTCCTACCGTGGGCTCGAGATTGACGTTAACGATATCGCCCCTGGCGAATCGGACCCGCCTCATATCTCACGCCCGACAGGGCTCATGGCATTCCACGCGGCCAGGTCTTCAGGCTCAGCTGCGTTGACATCGCACTGGGCCATCAGGTCTTCGAGCTTGTACTTGGGTTTGGCTCTGACAGGCTTGAGCACCATCGACTCACCTGTCGTATCCAGGTTCAACGTAGAACCCACGCTCAGCCGTAGTTGCTTGAGCACTGCGGCAGGAAGGCGGATGGCGGCACTGTTGCCCCACTGCTGAATTTTGACTTCCATAAGTATCTCCAAAGGTAGATACATAGTAGAAACCCTCCAAATGATTGCAAGCGATATGTAGAAACACCGTATCTACATTGTCATCCGTTGCGCACTATTTGAAGCCCGCAGTACCTGATAGGGAACCCTCTCACGCCTCTCAGGGAAATGCCTCACGCTGTGAAAACAGCTGCAACATCCACCCCGTTCGTTCAGGGCAAATACAACCTGAACAACCCTCCCCCAAGCGCCCCGCCATTGGCAATCTCGATCCGCCCCCGCACGCCATTGCGTTCATGCAGGGCCGCGATACGTGCGGCGAAGTACAGCCCCAGCCCGGTGCTGCCGCTTTGCTGGTCGATGCCTTGCACATACTCCTGCTGGCGCTCGAGCATGCGTTGCGGGTAGCCGGCGCCGTCGTCGTTGACGCTGATCACCAGTTGCTCGCCCTCTTCCTCGACACTGATCAACAGCGCATGGCCAGCGTAGCGCACCGCGTTAGTCAGCACGTTGGCCACCACCGAAGCGACCAGTTCGCGATCGAAAAAGCCCAGCGGGCTCTGCGTCTCGATACGCCAGGTGGCCAGGATGTCGCGCTGGCGGAACACTTCCTGCTGGGCCGCCAGCTGGGCTTCGACGAAGTCCTCCAGCTCGTGGTAGTCGGGGCAGATCGGCAGCTGGTTGATGCCCAGTTTGTACAAGCCCAGCAGTTGCACGAGCATGCCATTGAGGTGACGGAACTCATGTTCGATCACCCCTTGCTCGCTACCTTCGCGCGCCTCCTCGGGCAGACGCGCCAGCCATTGGTCATGGGCCTGGATCAGCGCCGAGAGGGAGTTCTTCATGTCGTGCACGGTGGAGGCGATTACCGTGGAGAAATCCAGCCCTTCGCATTCGTCATTCATGCGCCGAACACCCGCACATGCAGCTTGCGATAACGGTCGTAACGGCTGTCGCTGGCCGGGATGCCGGCCACGCTGTTCAGGCAGTCACGGCATTCCTGCATGATCTGGGGCGATGGCTGCTCGCCGCCGATACGAATCAACGCCTGGGCACTGTTCAAGGCGATACTGATGTTCTTCGGCTGCAACTTCAGCGCTCGGCGGAACAGCGTCAGCGCCTCGTCGAGCTGCCCAGCCTGGTAGGCGCGCACGCCCTGGCGGTTGAGGTCGACCGCTTCGGTGACCGCCCCAAGCACTGCTGGGTCGTCGGTAACCTTGGCGATGCTCTGCATGACCTTGGGGTCGTCGCCGTAGGTTTCCACGCAGCCCTTGAGAATCGAGGTGCCCGCCGCGTCCTGGCCCAGCGCCTTGAGCTGCTTGGCCACGGTCAGGGCCGCCTCTACCGAGAAGAACTGGTCCATTTTCTCCAGCCGCTGCATGGCTTGCTCGGTGAGCTTGCCTGCGGTTTCCGCATCGCCGGCTTGCTGCAGGCTGGCGGCCTTCATCAGCCGGGCACGCACCTGCAAGCCCTGGTCCTCGACGTTCTCCTTGGCCACTTCGCTGAGCACAGTGTTGATCTCGACCCGTGTACGCGCGTCCAGGCCATTGCCTTCGTTCTTGTTCATCAGCGCTTGAACCAGGCCAAGGTTGCTTTCTGCACTTTTGTAACGCGAGCTCTGGCCCTGGTTCACCGCATGCCGGTAGGCCTTCGAGGCGCTGTCGTAATCGGCGTTGTCCAGCGCCAACTTGCCCAGCGCGGCCTGGCGGCGTACCGCCAGGGGCGAAAGACGCACCGCCTCCTCGAGCATGTGCTGAGCACGCCGGCTTTCGCCTTTGGCCACCAAGACTTCGGCCATGCCGTCATACAGCCCCGGCATGATCGGAAACGCCTTTAGCGCCTGCTCGTAGACGCCCTGGGCCTGGTCTTGCTGGCCACGCTTGTGCAATAGGCTGCCAAGGGCCGCGTAGGCCCAAGGCTGCGGACGGCTGGCGAGGATGTTCTTGAGGAATTTCTCCAACTCGTCGAAACGGTTCAGCTCGCGCAAGGCGTCGGCGCGGTAACGCAGGCACAGCGGTGCGAAACGTGGGTCTTGCTTGCACAGCTCGGCGCAGGCGGCCAGCACTTCGGCCGGGCGGCCTCGGTCCAGGGCCTGAAGAATCGGCTTGAGCAAGGTCTTGCGCTGTACCAGCTTTTCCAGGCGCTGGGCCAGGCCGACACGGTTGAATGGCTTGGTCAGGTAAGCGTCGGGCTCGTGCTCAAGGGCGCTGAGGACGATGGACTGGCTGCTCTCGGCGGTCACCATGATGAACACGCATTCATGGCTGATCAGCTTGTCCAGCAGCAGGTCTTCGAGCACTTGCTGGCCGTTCTTCTTGCCATCGCCCAGGTGGAAGTCCTGGAGAATGAAGTCGTAGCGTTTCTGCCCACACATGCGCAGGGCCTGCTCTCCGCTGTCGGCGGTGTCCACCTCACGCACACCGAGCTCACGCAACATGGAGCGGGTCGATGTGCGGAAGTCGGTGAAGTCGTCGACGATCAGAAAGTTTTTTTGCCCATACTGCAGCATCGACACGACCTGTATTGGAAAGGTTTGGAAATTGGTGCGTGACGACGCAGCCCGCCGAGGTGTTTATCGGCAGTAGGTCGGGAAAGATGAGCTGGAAACGCTGGCACGCAAGTGGTAGTAGCTATAAGCCACCATTGTACTGGGGCAAACGCCCCTCAGGCCAGCAACCCTAGCGACTTTGCCCGAGCTACCGCCTGGGTACGTCGCTCCACACCGAGCTTGCTGTTGATGTGGCTGGCGTGGGTCTTGACCGTGTGCAGGGAGATGAACAGGCGTTCGCTGATCTGTTGGTTGGAGCACCCCTGGGCGATCAGCTCGAGCACTGCAAGCTCACGCCCACTGAGGCTTTCACTGGCAACCAAGCCTGTCGCTGGCGCCTGTGGCAGGCGTGCCAGCAGGTCGGCCTGTGCCGCACCGATGGGGCTTGCCGCCAGTTGCTCGCGTAGCCAAACCGGGTGTTCATCGAGCAACCGCTGGAAGGGTTGCAGCACGCCGCCATTGGCGGCGTCCAACGCCTTGGGCAACAGCTTGGCAGCGTCCTGTTCACGGCCCTGGGCAAGCGCCAGGTCGATCAATTGACACGATGCGCAGACCACCAGCATCAACCCGCCACTGGCCTGGCCACGCTCGATCAGCGCCCGCAGGCGACGTTCTACATCCTCTGAACGCTCCAGCGTGCGCTCCAGCAGCGCCTGCTGAAGCTCGATGTGCAGCGGCAGCCACGGATGGAACTCAGGCGCGGCAGCGGGCTGTTCGCCGCCATAGGTCTGCCCCAGGCGCAGCAGCCAGGACTCGGCGAGGTCAGTACGGCCCTGGGCCAGCCACAGCTCGCACTTCACCAAGGTAATCATCGCCAGGTAGAAGATGGGCGGCACATCCCAGATATGCATCAGGCGCTCGGCCTCGGCCAGCTCGGCGAAAGCCTCGGCGAAACGCCCCTCACGCCCATCCAGGGTGGCGATCACGCAGTGGCCGATGAGCACGCTCATATCGCGGCAGGCCCGTGCCTCACTAAGGCCGGCCCGCAAGCGGGCACGCCCCTGGGCGGGCTGCAAGCGCGAAGCCATCAGGTAGCCTTCGTACAGGGTCAGGCGCGCACGAATGGCGTACAGCCGTTGCCCGGAAAGCCCCTGCAGCCGCTGTAGCCCCTGGCGTACTTCATCGAGCCCACGGAGTACCTCGCCACGGGCGTGCAGCACCCGCGCCCGGTCGTAATGGGCCAGCGCCTCGAACAGCGGATTGCCTACCCGTTGCGCCAGCTCCAGCGCTTCACGGTTCCAGCCCCTGGCGCGCCAGAAGTCAGCATCGGCGATCGCTAGGTTGGACAGCGTCGACAGGCACACCAAGCGCTGGCCGTAGCGTTTGTGCGGCAAGCTTTGCAGGGCTTGCTCGCAGTAGGCCAGTGTATGTACCCGGTCGCCTCGCCCCCGAGCGATCACCCCGCTCAGCGCCAGCCATTGAGCCAGCATGGATTTCTGCGCGGTAGCCGACGGCGCCGGCAGGAAGCGACTCAGGTAGCCTGCCAGTTCCTCGGCGGCATCCAGCTGGCACGCCAGGCCCAGTGCCCAGCTGTACAGCACGATCAGCCGCGGGGTACTGATGAGCAGGCTGTCGGGCAGGTCCATTTTCCAACGCAACAGCATGCCGACATTCTGCTCGGCCAGCAGTTGCTCCTCCGACAGGCTCTGTACCAAGTCGGCCGCGACATCCAGGCACCCGGCACGCAGGGCTTGTTCGACCGCTTCGTCGAGCAGGCCCTGGGCCTGGAACCAGCGGCAGGCACGCAGGTGCAGGCTCGCCAGCGGTGCACTGGCCTGACGGCTGCGCAGCAGGTCGGAGAACAGGTGATGGTAACGGAACCAGTGCCCATGTTCGTCCAGTGGCACCAGGAACACCTGGTGGGCCTGCAGGTAACGCAGGATCGACGCGCTGTCGTCGCGCTCGCGCAGGGCATCGCACAGCTCGGCGCAGAAGCGCTCCTGGCAGGCGGTGTCATAGAGAAACGCCTGCACGTCAGGGGGCAGCATCTCGATGACTTCCTCGAGCAGGTAGTCACGGATCATGCCTTCGCCGCCGTGCAGGGCCTGGGGCAAGGCGTTGTCGTCACCCGACTCGCTGGCCGCCAGCTGCCAGAAACGCAGCCCGGCCACCCAGCCATCGCTGCGCTGGATCAGGTTGTCCAGTGCCTGCCCGCGCAAGCCGGTGGGCTGGCGGCCGATGACCGCCAGGGCTTCGTCGGGGGTAAGGCGCAGGTCCTGCTCGCTGAGCTCGGCCAGTTGTCGGGAAAGGCGCAGGCGCGCCAGGTGCCAGTCGGGGCGCTGGCGGCTGGTAACCAGCAACAGCAGGCCCGGCGGCAGGTGGTTGAGGAAGAATTGCAGGCAGCGGTCAAGCACCGGGCCTTGTGCCAGGTGGTAGTCGTCCAGCACCAGCAGCAGTGGGGTATCGCCTTGCAGGTAGAGCGCAAGCTCGTCGAGCAGGCCGTCGATCCATTCCTCGAAGGCAAACGGCTGGTGGCGCTGGCGCATCTTCAGCAGACCCATGGCCTGCCCGCCCAATGCCGGGCAGAACTGCTGGAGCCCTTCGAGCAGGCGCTCGAGGAAACGCCCAGGGTCGGCATCGCGCTGGCTCAACCCCAGCCACAGGCTACGCCAGTGATGCGGCAGCTGCTGGCAGAACTCGATGGCCAGGGAGCTCTTGCCAAAGCCGGCAGGCGCACTGATCAGAAGTAACCGCCCCGACAGCCCCGCCTCCAGGCGCTGGCACAGACGTGCGCGCGGCACATGGCCATCCGGCAGCGGCGGCCGGAAGAAACGCCCGTCCAGCAGACCAAGGGCCTGGCTGGCGACTCCATGCGTACGGGACAGATCGGTCATGGCCGGCTCGTTCTGATTGGAAGATTGCGGCGATATGAATGCTTGCGAGACTAGCGGTTAAACCCAGGCATTTGAAGCTGACGGGGGGCAATTAGCAGAAAAGACTACGACAAAAAGAAACAACCCTGATGGACATCAGTGTCGTTTATATCTCGCCATTTGCTTTCTGTAACAGAAACGCCCCGGCAAGCCGGGGCGTTCTGGGAGGTCACGCGCAGGGGGTACAACTTCAGGTCAACGCACCCCGGACTGACGCAGGGCGGCTGGCTGGAAGTCGGCCTTGCTGGCCGTGAAGCCGAAGTTGTAGGCGCTCTTCTCTTCGTTCTTCATGCCCAGTGCCAGGTAGCGACCCGATTGCAGGTCGTAGATGGCTTCCAGGGTGTACCACGGCACCTGCACGTTGTAGTACGGCTGGGCGTGGGCCTCGGAGACGCGCCACAGCTGGTTGCGACCGTCATACTGGTCGATCACCGCAGCCTGCCAGGTGTCTTCGTCGATGTAGAAGTCACGCTTGGCGTAGATGTGGCGCTGGCCCGGCTTGAGGGTCGCGACCACGTGCCACACACGGCGCAGCTCGTAGCGAGCAAGGTCCTGGTTGATGTGACCAGCCTTGATGATGTCGCTGTACTTGAGCTTCGGATCATCCAGTTTGTAGGCGTTGGAAGCGATGTACAGCTCCTTCTTGCCTTCAAGCTTCCAGTCGTAGCGGTCTGGCGCGCCGTTGAACATGTCCAGGTTGTCGGAGGTGCGCAGGCCGTCGGCGGCAGTACCCGGGCCGTCATAGGAAACCTGCGGTGCCTGGCGTACGCGGCGCTGGCCGGCGTTGTAGATCCACGCCTTGCGTGGCTCCTTGACCTGGTCGAGGGTCTCGTGCACCAGCAGCACGGTACCGGCCAGGCGCGCTGGCGCGGTCACTTCCTGCATGAAGTAGAACAGTACGTTGCCCGGGTTGCTCGGGTCGTAGTCCTTCATCTTGTCGCGGAAGACGAACTGGTCCTTGAAATACACCAGGCTGTAGGAACCGTTTTGCTGCGGCGTAGCCTGGGTTACCAAACGGGTCACGCTGCCACCGCGGTAGCGGGTGATGTGGTTCCAGATCACCTCGATGCCGCTTTTCGGGATCGGGAATGGTACCGCCGTATCGAAGTTGTTCAGGCCGTTGCCGCCTTCGACCAGGGTGGTCTGGGTGGCGTTTTTCTTGATTGCGGCGAACACATCGTCAGGCGCGGTGGAGCCACGATGGGTCTTGTACACCGGAAGCTTGTAGGTGTCAGGGTAGCGTTTGAACATCGCTACCTGGCCCGGGGAAAGCTTGCTCGCGTACTGGTCGACGTTCTGCGCCGTGATAGTGAACAGCGGCTTCTCGCTGCCGTATGGGTCGGACAGGAAACCCTTGGCATCGACGCTGCCGGCAGTCTTGCCCAATGGCTCCCACGGACCGATCGATCCATCGGCGTTACCCGCCTTCTCGGCGCCCATGGGCGTGAGGGTAGAACCAAGCTTGGCTGCCTCGTCGGCGGAAACCGCAGCCATGACGCTGGTTGCCAGCAGGGACATGCCCAGCACACCGGCTTTCAGCAGACTTGTGGTCATTTTCATCGTTGTCGTCCTGGATCAGTGTTCTTAGAAGTTCACGCCGAAGCTGAGGGCGACGAAGTCGCGATCATCCACGGTGGTGTACTTGCCATCGAAGAAGTTGGTGTACGACAGGCTCGCCGTGTAGGTGTTCTGGTATTCGGCATCCACACCCAGGCTGACTGCCTTGCGGCCTTCTTCGAAGTTGCCGCCAGGGCCAGGGGAGTAACCTTTGACATCGTGGGACCAGGCCACGCTCGGACGCAGGTTCACGCCAGCGAAGACGTTGTTGTAGTCCCAGATGGCGCGCAGGCGATAGCCCCAGGAGTCGGAGGTGGTGAAGCCTTCGTTCTCGCAATAACGCGATACGTTGTTCTGCGCGCCACCGGCCAGGGTCGTGGCGTTGAGGCTCTGGCAACGACCGCTGGGCAGCGGGCCAGGGCCGTAAACGGGGTCACGACCGTAGCGCGCCTTGGACGTGCTTTCCAGGCCACCGACGTGGGTCCAGCCGATCTCGCCCACGGTGGTCAGACGCTCTGCGCCCATCACCTGGTCGAAGAAGTGGGTGAACGTGGTCTGCAGCTGGGTGATCTCCTTGCGACGATAGCCCTGCTGGTCGGTGTTAGGCCGTCCGACCAGTACCGAAGCGTTAGGGTCCAGTGGTGTCAGGCCCGAGTAGAGGATGTCGGTGGTGTTCAACTGCACCGGCGCATTAGGCCGGTAGCTGATTTCACCACTCCAGGCGGTGCCGGTTGGCAAGGTGGTGGAGAAGCTCAGGCCATAGAGGCGAATGTCCTCAGGGTACTCCACGTAGTAGCTGGAGTTGCCCGCCACATACAACGGCATGAGCGACTGCAGCAGGGCCGCGTTGCCCGCGACGGCGCCCGGGATACCGGCACCGATCAGTGCCGCAGCCAGGTTGGCCGGGTTGTAGAAGCGAGCATCGGCGCCACGACCACTGAAGATCGGCGCACGGCTGTGGTAGTTCATGAAGTAGCCACCAAACTCGGTGTTCAGTGGCTCGTACATGTAACGCAGGGCCAAGCCGAACTGGCCGCTGTCGCGGGCATCGCGGTCAGGGCCACGGCGCACGATCACACCTTCGTCAGGCGACCCCCAGTTCACACCCTGGCCCGCAAGCGCGTTCAGCGCGGGAGTGGCGAACGGGCCAATAGAGGCCCCCAGGCTACGCGCCACGTTCGAACGTGTGGCCAGCACAGCCAGGTTGTTGTCGCAGCCATCGGCGATCACGTCGGGCTGGGAGAAGAAGGTGCCGCAGTTGTCGACGACGGTCTGGTCCCACTCGATCTGGTAGAAGCCTTCCGCTGTCAGGTTGTCGGTGATGCTCTGCGACAGGTAGAACATGTTGACCGGGATCAGGCCTTCCTTGATCTCGGCACCCGGGCGACGGAACGAGGCCACGTCGATCGGGTTGACGGCGTTGATGCCACCGCCGATGAAGGTACTTTCACCCCAGCTCACCACCTGCTTGCCCAGACGTACGGTGCCTGGCAGGTCGGCGATGCTGTAGTTGTGATAGACGAACGCATCGAGCAGCTCGGCACCGGAGGCCTGGGCACCCTGTTTGCGGTTGGAGTCGCTGATGTCTTTGAACTGACGATTCTCGTCCTTGAGCTCGAAGTCATACCAGTACTTGCCACGGACGAAGATGCCAGTGTCACCGTACTTGAGCTCGAGGTCGTGAATACCCTTGAAGATCTTCGAGAAGGTCTCGCCTTTCTTGAAGTTCAGGTGGCCGTCGTCGGATGTCTGGGAAAGCCCCCGGCCACCGTTGTTGACGCCGATCAGGTTCTTGTTCGGGTTGGCCGTGGACCAGCTGGCACCAATGGAGAGCGAAGAGTCGAACTGGCCTTCGATTTCCCCGATGTTGAAACTCACACCGAACGCGGGGCTTGCGAGCGTGGAAGCGAGGCTGACGGCCAGGGGCAACTTGGCCCGGCGCCAGAACTGGTTTGCAGATTTCATCGACGCTACTCCATGTACTTTTTTTGTTATGGCAGTGAGTCCTTTCAGAAACGGCTCGAGCGCCCTTAGGCCGGCTCCTGCCTGTGGCGACACCGCAGTGTCGCCCTCCCCCATTCCTGAAAATCCCCTGACCCGACTATAGCCAGCGACCAGCAGGTGCTTGATCCCTCTAAAGTGTGATTTGCGTCTACTACCGACTGCGCGCTTCAGAGCGCCATGCCGAGCGCTGGCAGTGCTCAAGCATGGCTCAATTTCCCGGTTTGACAAGGCGCCAGCCCTCTAACACGCGGGCCGCGTCGAAAACGACGCGGCCAGGGGCAGTGTTACAGGGTGGAGAGGAAAGTACTGTTACTGGCCTGCCAGGCGGTGACATCCGTGCGGATACGCTTCTTGTCGAGCTTGCCGACGCTGGTCTTGGGAATTTCAGTAACAACGGCGATCTGGCTGGGAATCGCCCATTTATTGATGTGCCCGAGCTCGACGAACGGCTTGAGGTGCTCCTTCAGCAGCTTGGCGTCCAGCACCTGCTCGTCACGCAGCACCAGCAGCGCGAAAGGCCGCTCGCCCCACTGCGGGTCGGCCACGCCGACCACCGCCACTTCCCGCACCGCCGGGTGGCGGCTGATGAGGTCTTCGAGGTCGAGGGAGGAGATCCACTCGCCGCCTGTCTTGATCACATCCTTGATGCGATCGCGGATGTCGATGTAGCCCATGCCGTCCAGGGTCGCGACATCGCCGGTGTGCAGCCAGCCACCGGCCCACAGTTCGGCGCTCTTCTGCGGCTCGTTGAAGTAGCCCATGGTCAGCCAGGGCGCGCGCAACACCAGCTCGCCCTGGGTCTCGCCGTCGGCTGGCAGGAAATTACCCTCGCCATCGACGATGGCCGCCTCCACCAGCGGCACTGGCACACCGGCCTTGATTCGATAGGTGACACGCTCGTCCTCGCTGCCGGCCTTAAGTTCCTCGTTCAGGTGCGCGCAGGAAATCAATGGGCAGGTCTCGGACATGCCGTATGCCGCTGTGAGCTGGATACCGCGGGCCAGAGCTGCCTGGTACAAAGCGCGGTTGAGCGCGCTGCCGCCGATGATGATCTTCCAGCCGCCAAAGTCCTGGCCGGCGGCGCTCGGGCAATTGAGCAGCATCTGCAGGATCGTCGGCACGCAGTGCGAGAAGGTGACCTTCTCCTCGCGCCACAGCTTGATCAGCATGTCCGGCTCATAGCGCCCCGGGTACACCTGCTTGATACCCATCATGGTGGCTGCGTATGGAATACCCCAGGCATGCACGTGGAACATGGGAGTGATGGGCATGTACACGTCGTCGCTGCTCAACAGGCGGACGCTGTCGAGACTGCCGAGCACCGAAGTTTCGGCCAGGGTATGCAGCACCAGCTGGCGATGGGTGAAGTACACGCCCTTGGGGTTACCGGTGGTGCCGGTGGTGTAGAAGGTGGTGGCCACCGAGCTCTCGTCGAAGTCGGGGAAATCGTAATGCGGGCTGGCGGCGGCGAGCAGTTGCTCGTACTCGCCGACCAGGCCGGGCAGCTCGGCGGCCTTGTCCGGGCCATCGGTAAGCAGCACGGTCTTGTCCACCGTGGTCAACTGGCCGGCGATGGCCTGGTAAAGGCCGACGAAGTCGCTGTTGACCAGCACGAAGCGGTCCTCGGCGTGGTTCATGGTGTAGAGGATCTGGTCCGGCGACAGGCGCACGTTGATGGTGTGCACCACCGCGCCGATCATTGGGATGGCGAACATGCATTCCAGGTAGCGGTGGCTGTCCCAATCCATTACCGCCACGGTGTCACCGGCCTTCACCCCGGCCTCGGTCAGCACGTTGGCCAGCCGGGCGATACGCTCGTTGAGCTGCGGGTAGGTCAGGCGCAACTGGTCGCGATAGACGATTTCGCGGGTCTTTTCGTATCGGCTGCCGGACATGAGCAGACGCTTGATCAGCAGCGGGAAGGTATAGGCGCCCTCTGCGGGCTGAATGACGCGGGTCTGCAACATGGGTATCCCTTATTCTGGAAAGCTTGCCGGACAATTCAGGCACTTACTGTAGAACGGTGACGCGCCGGTCAAATCAGCCGAAGGAATGATTTGGCCTGGCGAGGTATGAGCGGCACCGTTGACGGCAAGCGCTGCGGCACTTCAATCTGATGCCCCGCGATAGACCCCACGATTGAGACTGGAGCCCCTGATGCCGCAGCACGCCGTCTTCCTCGACCATCACTCCCTTGACCTTGGCGACCTTGACCTGTCGCCGTTGGTCCAGCAGTTCGACAGTTTCCAGCCCTACGCCACCACCGCACCTGAGCAAGTGGCCGAACGCCTGCGCGGCGCCACGGCGGTCATCAGCAATAAAGTGATGCTCGACGCCAAGGCCCTGGCCGCCAACCCGCAGTTGAAACTGATCCTGGTGTCGGCCACCGGCACCAACAATGTCGACCTGGCCGCTGCCCGCGCCCAAGGCATCACCGTATGCAACTGCCAGGGATATGGCACGCCCTCGGTGGCCCAGCACACCCTGGCGCTGCTGCTGGCGCTGGCTACCCGGTTGTGCGACTACCAGCAAGCGGTCAAGGAAGGGAAATGGGCCAAGGCCAGCCAGTTCTGCCTGCTGGACTTCCCGATCGTCGAACTCGAGGGCAAGACCCTCGGCCTGCTCGGTCACGGCGAACTGGGCGGCGCAGTGGCGCGGCTGGCCGAAGCCTTCGGCATGCGCGTGCTCAGCGGGCAGATTCCCGGCCGCCCGCCACGTGCCGATCGCCTGCCGCTGGACGAACTGCTGCCGCAGGTCGATGCGCTGACCCTGCACTGCCCGCTCAACGACCAGACCCGCCACATGATCGGTGCTCGCGAACTGGCCTTGCTCAAGCCCAGTGCGCTGGTGGTCAACACCGCACGCGGCGGCCTGATCGACGAACAGGCCCTGGCCGACGCCCTGCGCAGCGGCCACCTGGGCGGGGCGGCCACCGACGTGCTGAGCGTCGAGCCGCCGGTCAATGGCAACCCGCTGCTGGCGCCCGACATCCCGCGCCTGATCATCACCCCGCACAGCGCGTGGGGCGCGGTGGAGTCGCGCCAGCGCATCGTTGGCCAACTGGCCGAGAACGCCCAGGCATTCCTGGCTGGCCAGCCGGTACGCGTGGTCAGCTGAGGCGATGGCGGCTCTGGTACACTGCGCCACTTTTTTCAGGAGAGGTCGCCCATGGACCCGCGCAGTGAAGTGTTGCTCCGCCAGGCCGAGCTGTTCCAAGGCCCGCTGCTGCTCGCCGGGCTGCCAGCCGACGACCTGCTCGGCCGTCTGCCACAGGCCCACGGCTGGACCTGGCACGCCGGTGACCAAGCCCGCCTTGGCGAGCGTTTCAGTGGCCGCAGCCACTATGGCGTCGAAGCGCCCGCGGTCGACTTCGAGGCCGCCGTGCTGTTCCTGCCCAAGTCCCGCGAACTGGCCGCCTACCTGCTCAATGCCCTGGCCTCGCGCCTGGAGGGCCGCCCGCTGTACCTGGTAGGCGAGAAGCGCGGCGGCATCGAGGGTGCAGCCAAGCAATTGCAGGCCTTCGGCAAGCCACGCAAGCTGGACAGCGCCCGCCACTGCCAGCTGTGGCAGGTAAGCATTGACCAGGCGCCGCAGGCCAAGCCGCTGGAAAGCCTGGCCGAACGCTTCGAGCTGGAACTGGCGGACGGCCCGCTGCAGGTCGTCAGCTTGCCGGGGGTGTTCAGCCATGGCCGACTCGACCGCGGCAGCGCACTACTGCTCAAACACCTCGATGGCTTGCCCAGTGGCCATGTGCTGGACTTCGGCTGCGGCGCTGGCGTGCTGGGTGCGACGGTCAAGCGACGTTATCCACAGAGCCGCGTGACCTTGCTCGACGTCGATGCCTTCGCCGTTGCCAGCAGCCGACTGACGCTGGCGGCCAATGACTTGGAAGGGGACGTCATCAGCGGTGACGGTATCGATGCCGCCCCCGAGGGCCTGGCCCTGATCCTGAGCAATCCGCCGTTCCATACCGGCGTACATACCGACTATCAAGCGTCGGAAAACTTGCTGCAAAAATCGGGAAAACACCTGGTAAAAGGCGGAGAAATACGCCTTGTTGCAAATAGCTTCCTACGCTATCAACCCCTGCTGGAGAGCGCGCTTGGCAACTGCCAGACCCTGGCCGAAGCCGACGGTTTCCGGATCTACAAGGCAACACGGGGTTAAAAAATTAGGGCTTGCCGAAAGCCATTTCGCTAGGCAGAATCCGCTCCGTCCTAGGGGAGTAGTCTCCCGCGAGCGCCCTGCTCGCCCGGTACGCGTCAACACACTTGGCCCACAGGCCATGGCGCGTGCGACCTTACGGCCCACACAGATGGGCCCGGGGTTTGACAAGACCTATGACACGCACACCTTACCCGGGGCGGGAAGGCTGTACGTGTCATAGCCGTGTCGACCCGCCCCCGTAGGAAACCTGATGCTGGAATCGCTACTCGTCCCCACCGCCATCGTTGCGCTCGCCGAAATCGGCGACAAGACGCAACTGCTCGCGCTCATTCTCGCCGCCCGTTTCCGCAAGCCCTGGCCAATCATTGCCGGTATCGTCGCGGCCACCTTGGCCAACCACGCCGCAGCCGGTGCAGTGGGCGCCTGGGTCAGCGGTTTCTTCAGCGCGGTCACACTGCACTGGATCCTCGCCGCGAGCTTCGCCGCCACCGCCCTATGGACGCTGATACCGGACAAGATGGATGACGACGAAACCAGCAATGCGCGGCGCTTCGGGCCGTTCCTGACGACACTGATCGCGTTCTTCCTGGCGGAAATCGGTGACAAGACCCAGGTGGCCACGGTGATGCTGGCCGCCCAGTACCCTCACCTGATCATGGTCATCATTGGCACCACCGTGGGCATGCTGATCGCCAACGTACCCGTGGTGCTCGCCGGTAACTTCGCCGCAGAGAAACTGCCGCTGACGCTGATTCGCCGACTGGCCGCCACCGCGTTCTTCGTGCTGGCCGCCGTGGCGGTGTACACGGCCATGCAGGCCAGTGGCTGGATAGGCTGAACGTGAGGGCTGCCCTGCAGCCCCCACGCAACGAACGTTACTTCTTCGCCGCCTGGTACAGCGGCATCACTTTCGGAATAGCCGCCTGCAGCGAAGCGATACGGGTATTGGAGGCCGGGTGAGTGCTCATGAACTCGGGCGGCGCACCCTCGGAAGCCTTGCTCATCTTGTTCCACAGGGTGATCGCGGCATTCGGGTCGTAGCCGGCGCGGGCCGACAGCTCCAGGCCGATCAGGTCCGCCTCGTTCTCGTTGGAACGGCTATTGGGCAAGGTCATGGAATAGTTCACCACGGTGTCGGCCAGCGCCATGCTGTCCTGACCCAGGCCGAACAACGCACCGGCGCCCTGGCGAGCCATCTCGATGCCATAGGCCTTGGACATCGCTTCACGGCCATGCTCACGCAGGGCGTGGGCGATCTCGTGGCCCATCACCGCCGCAATCTCGGCATCGGTGAGCTGCAGCTTATCGATCAGCCCGGTATAGAAGATGATCTTGCCGCCAGGGCCGCAGTTGGCGTTGAGCTCGTCGCTCTTGATCACGTTGACTTCCCACTGCCACTGCGCCGCGTCCGGGCGGAATTGCGGCGCCTGGGCGATCAGCCGGTCGGCAATGAGCTGCACGCGTTTGGCGGTGGCGCTGGACTTGTCCAGCACACCTTTGCCCGAGGCTTCGCTGAGGGTCTGCTGGTACGACTGCGCGTACATCTGGTTGACCTCAGCGGTCGACAGCGCACTGAACATGTACTGCTTGCGTTCAACGCCCACTGCCCCACCGCTGGTGGTATTCACCGCCTGGCAGCCGCCCAACAGAAGGCCGGCGCCCAGCATGCCGAGTACAAATGATCTACGCATGGAAACACTCCCTTTCTACATGCGCCGTATCCTAGGGCCTGCGGTTCGTAGTCGCCATAGCCGCAGGGAAGATTTCTTCGCACCGCCTCATGCTTTGGTATTACCTCGCCGATAACAGGAAAAACCGTTCGCCACAGTGCGGGGCTCCTGCAATGAAGTTCAAGTCGATCCAGTTTTCCGTCGCGGCCCTGGCCGGCGCCATCGTCCTCAGCATTGTCGCAGCCTTGGTGCTGTATGCGGTGTTCTCCAGCGAGCGCACCCAGGCGCTGGTCCAGCAGCGCACCCAGCAGCAGCTCGAAAGCATGATCCAGCAACGCCTGGAGTCAATGGCCCGCACTCAGGTCAGCGAGATCCAGCGCGGCCTGGAAGCGCCCTTGGTGATCAGCCGCGGCCTGGCCACCGTCAGCGGCCTGATCGGCATGCAGGGCAGCGACGGCAGCCCACTGATGCAGGTGGACCGCACGCACCTGGCCAACCTGCTCAAGCGCACCCTGGAGATCAACCCCAGCGTGCTGGGCGCCTACCTGGGCTGGGAGCCGAACGCACTGGACCGGGCCGACAGCAATAGCGAGCGCTTCCTGCCCTGGTGGTTCCGCAATGCCGACGGCAGCCTGGGCTACGACCGCCTGATCGACGTCAACGACCACACCGTGCTGTCTACCGGCGTGCGGGCCAGTGAGTACTACCTGTGCCCCAAGGAGACGCTCAAGGCCTGCGTGATCGACCCGGCGCCTTACAAAGTGGGCGACAAGATGGTCATGCTCGCCTCGTTCGTCGAGCCGATCCTGGTCAATGGCCAGTTCCAGGGCATCGCTGGCGCCGACCTGTCGGTCAACTTCATCCAGGACCTGCTCAACGCCGCCGACCGCCAGCTCTATAACGGTGCTGGCGAACTGGCGCTGGTTTCGACCAATGGTCGGCTGGTGGCCTACACCCGTGATGCCACGAAATTCGGCGAGAAGGCCAGCGACGTGCTGGACGCCTCCGAGGCCGCGACCCTGGCCAGCCTCAAGGGTGAGGAGCTGACCTACAAGGTCGACAGCGCCAAAGACCGCATCGAGCTGTTCCTGCCGTTCAAGGTCGCTAATACCGACGCCCGCTGGGCGCTGCTGCTGGAAATGCCGCTGAGCGTGGTCATGGCCGACGCCAAGCAATTGCAGCGCGAGCTGGCCGACCAGCGCAACACCGACATCACCGGCATGACCCTGGTAGGCCTGGCCATTGCTGCCCTGGGCCTGCTGGTGATCTGGCTGCTGGCCCATGGTATCGCCCGTCCGCTGCGCCAGATGGTGGCGATGCTCGATGACATCGCCCAGGGCGAAGGCGACCTTACTCGCCGTCTGCAAAGCGACCGCGCCGACGAGCTGGGCGCCATCGCCAAGGGCTTCAATACCTTCCTGACCAAATTGCAGACCATGATCAGCCAGGTCGTGACCTCGGTGCAGAAGGTCAGCGACTCGTCCGAGCACACCGCCGATATCGCCATCCGTACCAACCAGGGCGTGCACAAGCAAATGGTCGAGATCGATCAGGTAGCCACCGCCGTGCAGGAAATGACCGCCACCGCCCAGGACGTCGCGCGCAACGCCACCCATGCGGCACACGCGGCCAGCAACGCCGACCAGGCCGCCAACCAGGGCTTGCAGATCGTGCGCGACACCTCACGCTCGATCAGCGTGCTGGCCGGTGAAATTGGCCGAGCGGTGACGGTTGTGCAGGACCTGGCGCGCGACAGCGAGAACATCAATGCGATTCTCGTGGCGATCCGCGCCATCGCCGAGCAGACCAACCTGCTGGCGCTCAACGCCGCCATCGAGGCGGCCCGCGCCGGCGAGCAGGGGCGCGGCTTCGCGGTGGTCGCCGATGAGGTGCGCAACCTGGCCCAGAAGACCCAGCAGGCCACGGAAGAAATCCAGCAGATGATCCAGCAGCTTCAGCAAGGCACCCGCGACGTGGTCAAGGTGATGGAAGACAGCCAGGGCAAGACCGACGACAGCGTGCAGCAGGCCACC
This sequence comes from Pseudomonas sp. NPDC089554, assembly GCF_050280645.1. Lineage (NCBI taxonomy): Bacteria > Pseudomonadati > Pseudomonadota > Gammaproteobacteria > Pseudomonadales > Pseudomonadaceae > Pseudomonas > Pseudomonas sp. NPDC089554. The sequence continues at coordinate 52,838 of NZ_JBNNVR010000007.1, read as the reverse complement.
CGTGCGGCCGAAGCGCTGGAAAGCATCACCCAGGCGGTGTCGGTGATCAACGACATGAACACGCAGATCGCCAGCGCCGCCGAGCAGCAGAGCGCGGTGGCCGAGGACATCAACCGCAACGTCATCAACATTGGCCAGGTGGCCGGTGAAGTGGCTGGCGGCGCGGATGAGTCCAGCCAGGCCAGTGCCGAGCTGACCAAGCTGGCCGAGCAGCAACGGCGCCTGATCAACCAGTTCAGGGTTTGATGGGTGGGGTGTCAGTGATGGCGCTATCGCGGGGCAAGCCCGCGATAGCGCCAGTGCCGACAACGAAAAACCTTATGCCGGCGTCAGGCACTCCGGCGCATCCAGCTTCGGGTCATTGACGAAGTTCGCCAGCGCCCGCTCGCGCAGCGCTGCGGGCGGGCTGGCCAGCAACTCGTGGAGCCTGGCGATGGGCGTTTGCGGATCGAGCCACGCCGCCTGCCCCGCCTCATCCAGAATCAACGGCCGACGCTGGTTGACCGCCGCCTGGGTCACCACCGCGCAACTGAGCCAGACCTGCTCCTGCACCGGGTACGCCTCCCACACCGCCGCATAGAACAACGACGCCCCCTCGCCCGGGGTCAGCCAGTAAGGGCGCTTGCGCGCCGTACCGCGCCATTCGTAGAAACCATTGGCCGGCATCAGGCAGCGCCGCTTAAGGAACGCCTCGCGAAACATCGGCTGATCGGCCAGGGTCTCTGCCCGGGCCTGGGCCGGGGTACGAGTGAGGTCGGTCAGCCATGGCGGGGTCAGGCCCCAACGCGCGCGAGCCAGTTGCAACTGACCGTCGAGCTGGCGCTGGATCAGCACCGAGGCCCCGGGGGCGATGTTCCACTGGGCTTGCTGGTCACTTGGAAAGCCCGGCAGGGCGGCGAAGCTTGGGGACCAGCGAAAGAGGGCGTAACGTCCACACATAAGGCGAAAACAACCTAGGGTCTGTCTGAAATATGCCTGCACTCGTCCATACTGCGTTGAAACGGGGCTCGGAATGCTCATGTACTACAGTACACAGCGCTTCCTCGCCCCGTTTCGCCTTGTCTGGCCTTCGCGCAGACACATTTCAGACAGACCCTAGCAGATCAAGGTACCGGGAAAACTCTCCGATTCGTCGCCGGCAAGTGGCTGGGCCGCATTGTACTCATCGATCAGCTGGCGTGCGTACCCGGCTTGCTCATCGGCCACCGCCAAGGCCAGCAGGCCGTGCATGGGTAAATCTCCCATGGCCCCGACCAGGTCGCGGCCAATCACATGCACCTCGATGCCCTCGCTGGCCAACATGCCCACCAGCATCTCGGCCTCCATCAGGCTTGCCGGTTCATAGATACGTTGCATCAGGCGTCATCCTCGCGTCGTACATCGAGCATCCATTCGTCACCGTGCACCTGCAGGATGAACACAACGGGCTGGCAGCATACCTGACAGTCCTCGGTGTAGACCTGATCGCCCGCCGACAGGTCGATCGTGGTTTCCACCGACTCGCCACAATAAGGGCAACGATAGAAGTCGGTCTCTAGCATCTTGGGGCCTGCGCAGTGACTTGTGCGTATAATTGCCGGTCTATTTACAGGGCCTGCGTGTGTCCGAGCCGTTTTTCGAACCCCACCCCTACCTTATTACCCTAGCCGTTTCCAACAAGAGAGCATGATGGGCGAATTCGATGCCATCCGACCGTACGACGACGCTGAGGTCCCTGCCGTTCTGGCACGCCTGCTCAGCGACCCGGCATTCCTCGATATCCTCACCCACTTCCGCTTCCCGCGCGCAGCCAGCGCCTTCGGCTGGCTGCTCAAACCGCTGATCGCCCGGCGCCTGCGCCAGGAGTTCGCCGGCGTCAGCTGCGTGTCGACCTTGCAGGACAAGGTCGAGTACTACGTCGACCGCACCATCGACCGCGCCACCGACGGCGTTACCTACACCGGCGTGGAACAGCTCAAGGCCGGCACCGCCTACCTGTTCCTGGCCAACCACCGCGACATCGTGATGGACCCGGCGTTCGTCAACTACGCGGTATACCACGCAGGCCTGCCGACCCCACGCATCGCCATCGGCGACAACCTGCTGCAAAAGCCATTCGTCAGCGACATGATGCGCCTGAACAAGAGCTTCATCGTGCACCGCTCGCTGAGCGGTCGACGCGAGAAGCTGGCGGCCTACCAGCTGCTGTCGGCCTACATCAACCACTCTATCCGCAACGACGGCGCCTCGATCTGGATCGCCCAGGCCGAAGGCCGCGCCAAGGACGGTGACGACCGCACCGATTCGGCGATCCTCAAGATGTTCCACATGAGCCGCAAGGAAGAGCCGTTCGGCACGGTGATCCAGGGACTGAACCTGATCCCGGTGTCGATCAGCTACGAATACGACCCCTGCGACCAAGCCAAGGCCCGCGAGCTGTATATCCGCGCCAGCACCGGCAGCTACACCAAGGCCCCCGGCGAGGACGACAACAGCATCGCCCTGGGCATCACCGGTTACAAAGGCCGGGTGCACATCAACTTCGCGCCACCGGTGACCGAGTACTTCGAAGACACCAAACAATTGGCCCAGGAGATCGACCGGCAGATTCTCGGCGGCTACCGCCTGTTCCCGGTGCACTACCTGGCGTACGCGATGTGGGAAGAAAAGGACGCGGCACTGGGTGTGCCGAGCGCCGACAAGCTGTTCCCGGCCGATGAGCTGGAACGCGCCAAGGCCGAATGGCAACGCCGCCTCGACGCCTGCCCGGTGGAGCATCGCCCCTACCTGGTGCTGCAATACGCAACGCCGGTGCGCAACCAGTACCAGGTCAAGGCGCAAAGCCCTGTGGCCTGATATTCCCGGGGCCGCCTCGCGGCCCCGGTGGTTTCACACCCAGGTACTGAACCAGGAAAGCAGCAGCGCCATGGCCAGGCACGAGAAGCCGAGGATGTAGTAGTAACGCGGCACGCGCTGGTAGAAGGCATCCACCACGCCCTCCTCGGCCGCCAGGCTCTCACGGGCCTGCACCTCGCGACGACGGGCGAAATGCAGCAGCAGGCCGCCCGGGCAGGTGATGAGCAAGGCCAGCACATTGATCAGCTTGGCCGGGTGGGCAGCCAGGAGCCCCCAGAGCAATTGCAGCGACATCGCACAACCTCGCAGCGACGAAAACGAAGCCCGGCATTCTACCCAAGCCCGACGCCACCGCCCGTTTTTTGCGACCAACTGTCGCGCAGTTTCATCTGTCATACGCATGTCACACCGCCACGCCACCCTGTCGGCCTTTTCTGACAGGAACTCACCATGCTGCACGCCGAAAACCAGGACCGTCTCTACCTCGTGGCCCAGAACGATGAGCAGCAAGCGCTGATCGACGGTTTCGCCATCAACGTCCACGATCGCCGCTGGCTGGTCTACTGCGCGTTGGGCGGGCACGCGCACCAGGACCTGCCGGAGATCGATTTCGGTACCGGTGTGAGCGTGCTGGACTTCGCTATCGAAGCTGCGTGAAAACAGCCCGATAACCCCGTCGGCGCCCACTGCTCACCAGGCTCGACTTCCTTAATGCCCAGGCACCCGGGTATAACGCGCGCCAGCCTGAAAGCCGTGTCTGCGCGCCGACCAGGCGATGAGCAAGCCAACGGCCAGCAGCAACACCAGCGCGGGCGGGAACGATATGACTCCCCACCCCTCCAGCAGCATGCCTCCTAGCAGACCGCCGCCGGCAATGGCGCAGTTCCAGGCCACGACGTTCATCGACAAGGCTACGTCAGCCCCCTCGCCCGCCGTATCTGCCAATGCCGTTTGCAACAGCGTTGCAGCCCCCCCGAAGGTCAGACCCCACACAGCCACACCGACGTAGATGGCCATCGGTACGCGAGCCAGCCAGACGAACAACAAGGCCACGAGTGCGAAAATCGCCAGGCTGCCCAGCACCGTGGCGCGCAGATGGTGATCGACGAGTCGACCGGTAACGCCGATGGCAATGAGCGCCGCCACACCGAATGCCAGCAGCACCAGGTCCACCTGCGCCCCCAGCCCCGCTTGCGCCACGAAGGGCGCGATGTAGGTGTAGAGCAGGTTGTGCGCCAGCATCCAGCAGATCACCACGCCAAGAACCGGTCGCACACCTGGCGTCGTGAACACCTTTCGCAGTGGCAACCGCTCATGCCCGGCCTGGCCTGGATAATCCGGCACCTTGGCCAGCACCCAGACGATCAGCACCAAGGTCAGCGCGGACATCACGATGAACGCACTGCGCCAGCCGATAGCCGTACCCAGCCAAGTACCCAGGGGCACGCCCAGCGATAACGCGATCGGCGTGCCGACCATCGCCACGGCCAACGCCTTGCCTTGCAGACGCACCGGCACCATCCGGCGTGCATAGCCGGCCAGCAGGCTCCAGGCCAGCCCGGCCGAAACCCCAGCGAAGAACCGGGCGACGAGCGTCAGCCAGTAGTTCGAGGAAAATGCCGTGATCGTGTTGAAAACCAGAAAGCCCACGATGGCCAGCAGCAACACATTGCGCCGTCGCCAGCCTTGCGTGGCGATGGTCAGCGGAATGGCAGCCAGCAACGAACCCAGTGCGTAAGCCGTCACCGTCTGGCCCGCCAACGCAGTGGAAATACCAAGACCGGTCGCCATCTGGGGTAACAGCCCGGCCGGCAGGGTTTCGGTGATGATGCAGATGAAACCGGTCATGGCCAGCGCCAGCAGCGCGGCCAGCGGAATCCGGTCGTCCTGGGTCCTGGCCACTGTTGAAGAAGCCGTTGAAGAAGTCGTCATCGCGATATGTGTCTCGGTGAAGGTGGAATGGGTAAAGCGAGTATCAGTATCGATCGGTACATATATTGGCCAGGTCTGGTCCGTTGGAGGCGACATTGATCGCGCGCAAGATATATACCGATCGATACACTAATGAGAGCAAAGGCGCGTTGTCAATGACTTATGTATTGACTAGTATATAAATATCAGCATTTTCCTGGAGTCCGACATGGCGGAAATAGGGCGCCCGCGTACCTTCGACCGCGACGAGGCGATCGAGCAAGCGATGAACATCTTCTGGCAGCACGGCTACGAGTCGACGTCGCTGGCCCAGCTCAAGGCCGGTATCGGCAAAGGTATATCCGCGCCCAGCTTCTACGCGGCTTTTGGCTCCAAACAAGCGCTGTTCCAGGAGTGTGTGGAACGCTATCTGTGCACCTATGCACAGGTGACGGAGCCACTGTGGGACACCCGCCTGTCTCCGCGTGAAGCCATCGCAACGGCGCTGCGCAGCTCAGCACGGATGCAGTGGGAGGGAGGCCACCCCGCCGGTTGCATGGTTGGCCTTGGGATCATGAGCGCCCCTTCCGACGAACACGCCGCAGTGACAATGCCACTGACTCGCTCACGGGCTCGGACCCGAGCAGGCTTCGTGGCCTGCGTACAACGAGGTATCGACAGCGGTGAATTGCGTGCCGATACCCAGGCCCAGGCACTTGCAGTGGTGTTCGACGCCTTTCTGCTCGGCTTGTCCACCTTGGCCCGCGACGGTATTTCCTACGCGGCAGTGGACGCTGCCATCACCCAGACCCTGTCGGCATGGGATGCAGCGGCGGTGCCCTGCGCGCAAGGAAGCACAGCCAGGGCATAAAAAAACCCGCCGCCTCTACCCAGGCAGCGGGTTTTCTTCATTATTACCAGCGGCGAGCTTTACTCGCCCAGCACCTGACCGATGGTCGGGTCCTTGAACAGGCGGGTCAGGGCATCGCTGAGCACGTCGCTGACCAGTTTCGTGTTGGTTTCCTCGTTCGGCGCCATGCCGAAGCGCTGGTCGAGGGAGGCGCCGTAGCGACCGCTGTAGCGGCGGTTGGCGTTGGACACGTCGGCGCGGAAGGTGGCGCCGATGGTCGCCTCGGTCACGTACATCTTGTCCTTGGGCGACTGGTACTTGAGCTCGGCCAGGGTCACGGTCAGCTGCGGGGCGTTGTAGGCATTGGCCGTTGGGGTGAAGCCGAGCAGGCGTACCGCCGCTTCGGCCTGGGCCTGCAACTTGGGCAGCACATCGTTGGCGCCGACACTGATGGTGCTGGTTTCAGGGTACATGCCGCCACGGGTACCCAACGCCGGGGACGCACGGCCATCGACCACCTTGACCACCACCGGCTGGCCACGGCCTACCGGCTCCAGCTGGGCGTTGAGCTTGGGTTGCGGGCTGAGTTGTTGCGGGCTGTGGGCACAACCGACCAGGCTCAGCGTGGCCACCGCGATCAAACCGAACAACAGACGTTGCAGCATGCGCATTTCTCCAGAAAAAAGCGGCAAAGGCCCACAGTATACCCAGCCTGATACAGGCCAGTCATCGGCCCAGCCCTACTGTCACAATGGTTTCATGCCCTGTGCTTATCCTTGCCCCAGCCCCGATTGCACAGGAACCCCCGCCATGGCCTCGCTCTGGACCCTGATTTTCCGACGTCCGCGCCACAACACCTACGCCCGCCTGGACGCTGATGGCCTGTGCCTGGGCTTCAAGCAGTGCAGCCAGGCACCTGGGGGCAGTGGCTGGGTACAAGTCAGCGAAGCGCACCTGGGCTGGCTGGGCCGCCCACTGCCCGCCAGCGCCCGGGTTTGCGCCCGCGCAAGCCGTCGTTGGCTGCAACGCACCCTGCCGGCCTGACAAACGCTGCAATAAAAAGCCAAGAAGCGCACCTTTCTGCCCGCGACATCGTTATAATCTGCCCCCGATTATAAGGACGTCTCCTGATCGGGCCCCGCATTCGCCGCTTGACCCCGGCATCTTCCGCTTCGCCCACAGAGAGCCTTCCACTCAGGTCTTGCCTTGGCATCGTGCCCGCTGTTTCTGGCCGCTGCCCTTCGCATGAACCTGCGGGTTGCCATCGCGCAGTCCACTTTGAGGTTCACGTCTTCAAAAGAGCGTGAAAAAACGGTTTTCACAACTTCACGAGAGTGTGGCGAGCAAATGAACAGTCTGGCATGTGTAAAAGCGGCAGATGTGTCCCTAACAGCCCTGAACAGACGGCAAAAGCGCTCATCCTGGATGGGAGCCTGAAGCCGCTCCGTAACCCGCGACGGGCCCCTTGACCATAAGTCGAATTGCCGCAGCAGCGGCAAGGGCGTTCAATATTCGAACACCCAAGACTGGTTGGCGGTGTCCGCGGAAGTTGCAAGAACTGCGAAGAGTCGGACATGGCGACCCTGGCCACCCCAGGCGTCCTATGCTGTCAATTAGGTGCTGTAGATTGTGGAGACGCGTTAATGGCGCAGAACGAATCGGTTGATGTGGTACTGGTAGGCGCGGGCATCATGAGTGCCACCCTGGCCGTACTGCTCAAGGAGCTGGACCCGACGCTCAAGCTGGAGGTCGTCGAGGCAATGGACTCCGGTGCCGCGGAAAGCTCCAACCCGTGGAACAACGCCGGGACCGGCCATGCCGGCCTGTGCGAGCTGAATTACACGCCCCAGGCCGCCGATGGCAGCATCGACATCAAGAAAGCGGTGCACATCAATACCCAGTTCGAGGTGTCCCGTCAGTTCTGGGCCTACCTGAGCAACAAGGGTGGCTTCGGCCCTGCGCGCGACTTCGTGAACCCCGTGCCGCACCTGAGCTATGTCGAAGGTGACAAGGGTGTCGACTTCCTCAAGAAGCGTTTCGAGCTGCTCAAGCAGCATCACGCCTTCGCCGAGATGGAATACACCGAAGACAAGGCCGTGATGAACGACTGGATGCCGCTGATGATGCCGGGTCGCCCGGCCGACCAGCGCATCGCCGCCACCCGCGTGCTCAAGGGTACCGACGTGAACTTCGGCGCGCTGACCAACAAGCTGCTCAAGCTGCTGGGCAACGACGCCAACACCCAGGTCAAGTACAGCAAGAAAGTGGTTGGCCTGCGCCGTAATGGCAGCGGCTGGACCGTCAGCATCAAGGACGTCAACAGCGGCGGCAGCCGTGAAGTCGACGCCCGCTTCGTGTTCCTCGGCGCCGGTGGCGCGGCCCTGCCGCTGCTGCAAGCCTCGGGCATCCCGGAGAGCAAGGGCTTTGGCGGCTTCCCGGTCAGCGGCCAGTGGCTGCGTTGCGACAACCCGGAAATCGTCAAGCAGCACCAGGCCAAGGTCTACAGCCAGGCCGCGGTCGGCGCGCCGCCGATGTCGGTGCCGCACCTGGACACCCGCGTGGTGGATGGCAAGAAATCGCTGCTGTTCGGCCCCTACGCCGGCTTCACCACCAAGTTCCTCAAGCATGGCTCGTTCATGGACCTGCCGCTGTCGGTACGCATGGGCAACCTCGGCCCGATGCTGGCGGTGGCCCGTGACAACATGGACCTGACCAAGTACCTGGTCAGCGAAGTGATGCAGTCGATGGAGCAACGCCTGGAGTCGCTGCGCCGCTTCTACCCCGAGGCCAAGGCCGAGGACTGGCGCCTGGAAGTGGCCGGCCAGCGCGTGCAGATCATCAAGAAAGACCCGAAGAAAGGCGGCATCCTGCAGTTCGGTACCGAGCTGGTCTCGGCCGCCGATGGCAGCCTGGCCGCACTGCTGGGCGCATCCCCTGGCGCCTCGGTGACCGTGTCGATCATGCTGGAGTTGATCGAGCGCTGCTTCCCCGAGCAGGCCAACGGTGCCTGGGCTGCCAAGCTCAAGGAGATCTTCCCGGCCCGCGAGAAGACCCTGGCCACCGACGCCGCCCTCTACCACAAGATCAGCGCCCACAACGACGAGGCGCTGGGCTTGGTCGAGAGCAGCCCGGCGCAACAAAACTACGCCTGAGCAAAGCAGTACGCCTGACTTTTCAGGCATCAAAAAAACGCCCTTCGGGGCGTTTTTTCGTTGCAGGCGAGCGTGTCAATCCGCCAGTTGCTGCGGGATCCGTTCGGTAATGAAGTCGATGAACGCACGAGCCCTGGGGGTTTGCGCGCACCTCGGTGGCCACATCAGCCAGATACTGCCGCGATTCTCCGTGTAGTCTTCGAGCACCGCGTGCAGCCTGCCTGCCGCAACATCCTCCTTCACCAGGTAGCTCGGCGCCTGGACGATCCCCAACCCACCGAGCGCTGCCGAGGCCAGGGCCTCGCCATCGTTCAGCACGATGTTCGGCTTGAGCGGCCTGGCAGGCGCCGGCCCCCTGAACGCCCAGGTCTCCGGCCGCCCGGTGGTAGGGAACCGGTAGTAGACGCAGCAGTGATCGTGAAGGTCCGCAGGCGAGCGCGGCACACCATGCTGCGCCAGGTACTCGGGGGACGCGCAGGTGGTGAAGGTATGCGGGCCGATGCAGCGAGCCTGCAGGCCCGAGTCCTCCAGCTCGCCCAGGCGCAGCACGATGTCATAGCCGTCCTCGATAACGTCGACCTTCACATCATCCAGGCTGATATCGATAGTCACTTCCGGGAAACTGGAGCGGAAATCCCGAAGCGCAGGCAGGACGATCTTACGCCCCATCACGGTGGGCACGCTGACCTTGAGTCGACCGCGGGGCGTGCTCTGCACCAGGTGAAGCTCTCGCTCGGCCTCCTGAAGTTCTTTCAAGATGTTGCCAACATGCCGGAAAAGCACCTCGCCTTCCCCCGTCAGCGCCAGCGAGCGCGTGGTGCGATTCAGCAAGCGCAAGCCCAACTTGAGCTCCAGACGCTCCACCGCCTTACCGACTGCAGAGGCCGACAGGCCTAGCTTTCGTCCAGCCGCAGCAAAGCTGCCGGTCTCTGCGGCAGCCGCGAAGGCCACAAGGCCACTGAACGATTCGATCAAACTGATTGCGGACATATTGTCGCGAATCATAGGACCGACACCCACCTTCTGTAAACGCGGGCCCCGGCCAATCATGGAAGTGATTGCGTGTAAACAACCGATCGTCCCTCGGTTCCCTCGTTCACTGCGCTTACCGCGCTAACAACGGATCTCTCCATGAACAACAACAATGGCACTACCGCTTCGGGAACAACGAGCAACGCATCCGCCTACGACTTCATCATAGTCGGCGGCGGTTCGGCAGGCGCCGTACTGGCCAACCGCCTTAGCGAGGATGCATCGCGTCGGGTCCTGCTGATCGAAGCAGGCAAAGCCTACGCGCCCCACAACTACCCCGATGCGGTACGACTGCAAACGGCCATCGGTGGCGACCCCGAGCACGATTGGGGCTTCACCTCCGAAACCGGCTGGGGTGGGAAATCCTTTCCGGTACCACGCGGCAAGGTACTAGGGGGGTGTTCCGCGGTGAATGCCGGCGTCTGGATGCGTGCACCGGCCGCTGACTTCGAGCGCTGGACCCAGGCCGGCCTGCCGAATTGGTCCATCGATGACGTGCTGCCGTTCTTCCGCTCCAGCGAGCGAACGGTCTCCGGTGTCGATCAGTGCCGCGGGCGCACCGGCCCAGAGCCGATCCACCAGCTGCAGGACGACGAAATCTCCGACATGCAGTACGCCTTTATCAAGTCGGCAGAAAGCGCAGGCTTTGCGCGGGTGAAGGATTTCAACAGCGACTCGCCGTTCGGTGCCGGCCCCTACCCCATGAACAACCGCATGGGCCAGCGGCTGAATACCGGCATGACCTACCTGTCGGACGCGGTCCGCCTGCGTCCGAACCTGACGATCCTCAGCGAAACCCTGGTCGATCGGGTCGAGGTCCAGAACGGCCAGGCGCGTGCGGTGATCCTCGCCGACGGTGAGCGCATCAGCGCCAATGAAATCGTGCTGTCGGCCGGCACCTATGGCTCGGCGGCCATCCTGCTGCGCTCCGGTATTGGCCCGGCTGCCGACCTGCAAACGCTGGATATCCCTGTCGCAGCCGACCTGCCGGTTGGGCAACGGCTGCAAGAGCATCCGTTCTTCTACACCATCTGGGCAGCGCACCCTGACCGCCTGGGCCTGCCTATCCCGCCAGTCGGCGCCATCCTCTGGGCGAAGTCGTCCAAAGGCGGCCCCAACGATGGCGACCTGCACGTCAGCGCGGTGCACTACGGCAACCCGGCAGACTCGCCAACCGGCGCCATCTTCATGCTGGCGCTGGGCCTGACCCGCCCGCGCTCCACCGGTACGCTGAAGCTGCGCGATCGCAACCCGAGCACCGCGCCAATCATCGACCTGAATATCCTCGGCGAGGCAGAAGACCGGGCATTGATGGTCGAGGGCATCCAGATGATCCGCCGCATCGCCAGCCAGGGGCCGCTCAGCGAAATCATCGCGCAAGAACTGGTTCCGGGTGCTGCGATCGTCGACCCAGCGGCGCTGGAAGCCGCCCTGCCCACGGCACTGGACATCTACCACCACCCCACCTCGACGGTGCCAATGGGCGGCGACAACGACCCGCATGCAGTCACCGACTACCAGGGACGCGTGCGCGGTGTTGCCCAGCTGCGCGTCGTCGATGCCTCCAGCTTCCCCGACGTGCCGTCTGTGGCGACCAACCCCACGGTGGTCATGCTGGCCGAGCGCGTCGCCCACTGGATCAAGGGGTAAATCGGCTTGTCGATCCGCAGCACGCTGCTTCAGCGCGTGAAGAAGACGGCGATGATCTGGCTCGCCGTCTACCCCAGCGTGCTGCTGGTGCTCGCACTGCTGGGAGATGTGCTGAGCGATTGGCCGCTGCCACTTCGGGTACTGGGCGCCACGCTGATCATCGTGCCGATCGTCGCCAATATCACTGAGCCGATGGTCAGGACAGCGCTAGGCGCAATAGAACGCAAGTGGGCGCGCATCGCTGCGCGCCGGGCTTGCGACGACTGAAATTCTTTCAATGGGAATCGAAACAATGGCCGAGGCCACCCACGACGACGAGCTGCGCAAGGCCTTCAACTGGATCGACGGTGTCCTGCGCGCGGACGGCACCAAGCGGGAGTCGATCGACCCCGCGACCTACAACGTGATCGGCTGCTACCCGGATGATGGCCTGGCGGCGGCAAAAGCCGCGGTTACGGCAGCCAAGCGTGCCTTCAAGGAAACGCCATGGGCGCACGATCATGAACTGCGTGCGCGGGTCCTGGAACAACTGGCCAGTGCCTTCGAGCGCAATCGCCAGAAGCTGCTGGACATCCTTTCCCTGGAAAACGGCAAGGTCAAGGCCGAAGCCGGCTTCGAGCTGGACATGATCCCCAGCAAACTGCGCTACTCGGCAGCCACTGCACTGCTGGAAAGTGGCCGGGCCGTCACGCCCAAGCCCGGCAGCATTTCGATGATCCTGCGCCAGCCGATGGGCGTCGCAGCGGTTATCGCCCCCTGGAACTCCCCGGTGGTACTGACCATTCGCTCCTTGGCGCCGGCGCTCGCCGCCGGCTGCACGGTGGTGATCAAGCTGCCGTCGCAGGTGGCGCAGATCGGCAGCGTCATGGCCAAGATCATGGCCGAAGCCCGAGACCTGCCCCAGGGCGTCATCAACCTGTTCGTCGAGAACGGCCCGCAAGGCTCGGCCTACCTCGTGGACTCACCGGATGTCCCCGTGGTGAGCTTCACCGGCTCCACCCAGACCGGGCGTGCGATCAGCAGCACCGGTGCCCGGCACGTCAAGCGCTTTGGCATGGAGCTGGGCGGCAAGACGCCGATGATCGTCTTCGATGACGCAGACGTGAGTGCCGCACTGCCGGTACTGGAAAAGGCACTGACGGTCTTCAGCGGCCAGTTCTGCATGACCGGCTCGCGCCTGCTGGTGCAGGACGGCGTGTACGAGGCAGTGCGCGACGGGCTGGCCGAGCGGCTGCGCCAGGTCAAGGTCGGCCCGGCGGCGGACCCGGCCAGCGACATGGGGCCGTTGATCGACCGCGCCAATGTCGAGCGGGTCGAGCGGGTCGTCGAGCAGGCGATCGCGGCGGGGGCCAAGGTGGTCGAACGTGGCGGCGCGGTGCGCAACGGTCCACTGGCGAGCGGTGCGTTCTTCCGTCCTGCGCTGCTGGAAGTGTTCGACAACCGCCTGGCCATCGTCCAGGAGGAAACCTTCGGGCCGGTGCTGACGATCCAGCGCTTCTCGGATGAAGCCGAAGCGATCCACCTGGCCAACGACAACGAGTATGGGCTGGCGGCGAGTGTCTGGACCCGCGACGTGGACCGCTCGCTGCGCGTTGCCCAGGCCCTCGACGTGGGCTCGGTGTGGATCAACGACTGGGCCAAGGTGTACGACAGTACCGAGGAAGGGGGCTTCAAGCAGTCTGGGTTGGGACGCTTGAACGGGCTTGCGGCGCTTGAGGACTTCCAGGAGTACAAACACATCGCCTTGAAGCCTGGCCTCAGCTAGGGCTGAGGTTTATTGGTGAATGGCCAGGGCTTTGCCCTGGTTCGCGGGCGAGCCCGCTCCTACAGAGCTTGCGCAGATCCTGTAGGAGCGGGCTTGTCGGGGCGCCGAACCGCCGCGAACACCGGCGCAGCCGGTGCCATACCCCGCATTACCAAGGCGGTCACGCGCGGGCGTTGTCGATCACCTCGATGTACTCCGGCGCGTTGCGCTGGTCGGCGATGGCCTCGGCGAAGGTCTTGCCGTGCTCGTCCTTGCCATCCACGTCGTAGCCCGCCGCGACGAAGAAGCCCACGAAACGCTCGAAGTCGTCGATGCGCAGGCCGCGATAGGCCTTGATCAGCTTGTGGTGCGACGGCGAGGTCACGCCATCGGCAGGCTCGAACTGAAGGAACGTCTTGATGTAGTCATCGCTGATTTCATCGCCAATCACCTGCTTCTTGTCTTTACGCATTGCCGACTCCAACTGGGCCATCACGGGCATTTCAAAGGCGGGCAGTTTACCCCCCGCAAGCCAGGCGCCTCAACGCGTACGTACGGTGCCGGTGTGCAGGTCGGCCCAGATATGGCCGTTGGCGTAGGTCAGGAACTGTACGTACAGGGTCTCGTTGCGTAACAGGTCTATCAGCACGCGGTAGTCGGCCATCGGGTAATTGAGCGTCAGGGTGCGCGAAGGCTGGTCGTACGCTGGTTTCTTGAGGCTCTTGCCGGCCTCGCCGTCGAAATTCAGCAGCACCTGGGCGATGGTCGCGCCTTTGCTCAGCGGCTTGCCCTTCAGGCGCACCTGCAAGGACGAGGTGATCGGGATCGGCTGCTGGTCGGACTGGCGTTGGGTACCTACCACCACCGAATAGTCGGTGACCTGCAGCAGTTGCTGCGCGGTGGGGGCTTCCTGGCGCAGGGACAGGTCGTCCGGGGGCAGGAACTGGCTGTGCAAAGGCGCCGCCGACAACGGCAAGCTCAAGGCCAGCAAGAAGGGAATGAGGGCTCGCATGGGGGCTCCTTGGAATGAGCGAGCACTCTAGCACGCCCACTCAGTCGAACTGAGCGTGCATCCAGGCCTGGTACTCGACCACGCCCGCTTCACCTTCACGTGGAGCCCAATGCGCATGCTCACCCTCGCCTACCGGCCGGTAAGGCCCAGCCTTGCATTCAAACAGAATGCTATCGGCCTCCAGCACCACCAGGCCGTGGTACGTGCCCGGCGCCAGGTCGACGCCCAGGCAGTCACCGCCCGCCTGCATCACCCGCTTTTCGACGACCACGCCCTGCTCGTCGAAGATCAGCAGGCCCAAGCTTCCCTTGAGCACGATCAAGGCCTCGGCCTTGTCGTCGCTCAGGTGTCGGTGCGGCGGAATATAGGTGCTTGGCTGCAAGCCCACGGCCATGCGGTGGCAGGGCTCGCTCATCTCATGGAAATTGTGGTGCTGGCGACCGCGCGGGCTGTCGCCAGCCTTTTGTGCCAGGCCCGCGAACAGCGCTTGGTCGATGAACGCAGGCTGGCGCATGCTCACATCCCTTTTACAGCGAAGATGCCATTGGCATTGCGCCAGTAGCCTTTGTAGTCCATGCCGTAGCCGAAGATGTAGCGGTCGACGCACGGCAGGCCGGCGAAGTCGGCTTTCAGGTCCGGGCTGGCCTTGCGGTCGTGGTCCTTGTCGATCAGCACGGCGGTGTACACGGCGCGGGCGCCGGCGTGCTTGCAGAACTCGATGATGGCGCTGAGGGTGTGGCCCTCGTCGAGGATGTCATCGACGATCAGCACGTCGCGGTCGATGAACGACACTTCCGGCTTGGCCTTCCAGAACAGTTCGCCGCCGCTGGTCTGGTTGCGGTAGCGGGTGGCGTGCAAGTACGACACTTCGAGGGGGAACTGCAGGTGGGTCAGCAGCTTGCCGGCGAAGATCAGGCCGCCGTTCATCACGCAGAACACTACCGGGTTCTTGTCGTGCAACTGCTCGCAGATTTGCACACCCACCTTGGCGATGGCCGCATCGACCTCGGCTTCGTTGTACAGGCAGTCAGCCTCGTGCATGACTTGACGGATATGCTCGAGATCGGCGGACATGGCGCTCTCCAAGGGGCTGGGAAATGGAAAAGCGGGCAAAGGTACGCATCCGCCGGGCACAGATCAAGGGTTTATGGACTAGGGTTGTACGAAAAATAGCCGAGTGGCGATTAGGCAAGGCGAAAACAGGCGAGGAAGCGGAGTTGACTGATTGTCAATGAGCATTCCGAGCCTGTTTTCAACGCAGCATAATCGCCACGCAGGCATTTTTCGTACAACCCTGACGTGCACGACAGCACAGACTGGATAGATTACTATACCGCCGTTTTTTTGCCCGCCTTCCGGAGCCCCTCCCATGCCCATTCGTGAGATCCGCCACCCGCTGATCCGCCACAAGCTCGGCCTCATGCGCCGCGCCGATATCAGCACCAAGAACTTTCGCGAACTCGCCCAGGAAGTCGGCGCCCTGCTGACCTATGAAGCCACCCAGGACCTGCCGCTGGAAACCTACGACATCCAAGGCTGGAGCGGCACCGTCTCGGTGGAGAAGATCGCCGGCAAGAAGATCACCGTGGTGCCGATCCTGCGCGCTGGTATCGGCATGCTCGACGGCGTGCTCAGCCTGATCCCCGGTGCCAAGGTCAGTGCCGTGGGCGTTGCCCGCAACGAAGAAACCCTAGAAGCCCACACCTACCTGGAAAAGCTTGCGCCGGACATCAACCAGCGCCTGGCCCTGATCATCGACCCGATGCTGGCCACCGGCGGCTCCATGGTCGCCACCATCGACCTGCTGAAGAAAGCCGGTTGCCGGGAAATTCGCGCCATGGTGCTGGTGGCTGCACCGGAAGGCATCGAAGTGGTCGAGAAGTCGCACCCCGACGTGCAGATCTACACCGCCTCCATCGACCAGCGCCTGAACGAGCACGGCTATATCATTCCCGGCCTGGGCGATGCCGGTGACAAGATCTTCGGCACCAAGCAAAAGGACGCCTGACCATGCAGGACGGCTTCAACGACCCCTTGTGGCGCCAGGTCGTCTCCGGCGCGCAGATGCTTTTCGTGGCCTTCGGCGCGCTGGTGCTGATGCCGCTGATCACTGGCCTCGACCCGAACGTGGCACTGTTCACCGCGGGCCTGGGCACCTTGCTGTTCCAGATGGTCACGGGTCGCCAAGTACCGGTGTTCCTGGCCTCGAGCTTCGCCTTCATTACCCCGATCATCCTCGCCAAGGGCCAGTTCGGCCTGGCCGCGACCATGGGTGGGGTGATGGCGGCGGGCTTCGTCTACACCTTCATGGGCCTGATGGTGAAGATCAAAGGCACCGGCTTCATCGACCGCATGCTGCCGCCGGTAGTGATCGGCCCGGTGATCATCTCCATCGGCCTGGCCATGGCGCCGATCGCCGCCAACATGGCCATGGGCAAGGGCGGTGACGGCACCGCACTGATGCCCTACTCCACCGCGATGA
The DNA here is from genome assembly GCF_050280645.1 of Pseudomonas sp. NPDC089554. Classification (NCBI taxonomy): domain Bacteria; kingdom Pseudomonadati; phylum Pseudomonadota; class Gammaproteobacteria; order Pseudomonadales; family Pseudomonadaceae; genus Pseudomonas; species Pseudomonas sp. NPDC089554. Next base: position 36,170 of record NZ_JBNNVR010000007.1, on the reverse strand, counting down.
TGATCTCCATGCCCGCGCTGCTGACCACCCTGGTGGTGGCGGTGTTCGGCAAGGGCATCTTCCGCCTGGTGCCGATCATCGCCGGTGTGCTGGTGGGCTTTGCCCTGTCGTTCGCCTTCGGCGTGGTCGACACCGCGAAAATCGCCGCAGCGCCTTGGCTGGAGCTGCCGAAGTTCACAGCGCCAGAGTTCAACTGGCAGGCGATCCTGTTCATCGTGCCAGTAGCCCTGGCACCGGCCATCGAGCACATCGGCGGCGTGATTGCGGTGGGCAGCGTGACCGGCCGTGACTACCTGAAGAAGCCCGGCCTGCACCGCACCCTGTTCGGCGATGGCCTGGCCACCACCGCAGCCGGCATGTTCGGCGGCCCGCCCAACACCACCTACGCCGAGGTGACCGGCGCGGTGATGCTGACCAAGAACTACAACCCGAAGATCATGACCTGGGCGGCGGTGTTCGCCATTGTCCTGGCCTTCATCGGCAAGTTCGGCGCGCTGCTGCAAAGCATTCCGGTACCGGTGATGGGTGGCATTCTCTGCCTGCTGTTCGGCTCGATCGCGGCGGTGGGCATGAACACCATGATCCGCCACAAGATCGACCTGTCCGAGGCGCGCAACCTGGTGATCGTCTCGGTGACCCTGGTGTTCGGTATCGGTGGGGTGTTGATCGGCAGCGGCGACGGCCCGGATGACTGGGGCCTCAAGGGCATCGCCCTGTGCGCCATCGTGGCGATTGCGCTGAACCTGATCCTGCCGGGCAACGACGGCTGGAAGAACAAGAAGCTGGACGATCAGCTGCCTTGATATCGCCTGGGCGGGCCCCTTCGCGGGCCCGCTCGGACGATGCGGCCCTCAAGCCTTTTCACACATCCCCGCCAACACCCGCGCCCACTGCGGGTGGTCGTTCAGGCACGGCACCAGCACCAACTCCTCGCCCCCCGCCTCGATGAACTGCTCGCTGCCGCGCTGGCCAATTTCCTCCAGCGTCTCGATGCAATCGGCGACGAACGCCGGGCACATCACCAGCAGCTTCTTCACCCCCGCCTTGCCCAGCTCGTCGAGCCGCGCCTCGGTGTAGGGCTCGATCCATTTCGCCCGGCCCAAACGCGACTGGAACGACACCGACCACTTGCCATCAGGAATGCCCATGCGCTGGGCGAAGGCCTTGGCACTGGCCAGGCACTGGCCGCGGTAGCACACCGCACGCATCTCGGCGTTGGCGTCCTTGCAGCAGTCCTCGGCCTGGAAGTCGTGGGTGCCGGTGGGGTCGAGTTTCTTCAGGTGCCGCTCGGGCAGGCCGTGGAAACTCAGCAGCAGGTGGTCGTAGTCCTGCTGCAAATGCGGCTCGGCGCTGGCGGCCAAGGCCTCGATGTACTCGGGGTGGTCGTAGAACGGCTGCAACACGCGCATCTGCAACGGCAAGCCGCGCTCGGCGACGGTGGCCTTGGCCAGTTCGACCACGGTGGTCACGGTGCTGTCGGCGAACTGCGGGTACAACGGCGCCAACGTCACCTTGCGCACCCCTTGCGCGGCCAGACGCTCGAGCACCTCAGGCAAGGCCGGCTGGCCATAGCGCATGGCGATTTCCACCGGGCCGTGGGGCCAGTGCGGGGTGATTGCGGCTTGCAAGCGGCGGGTCAGCACCACCAGCGGCGAGCCTTCATCCCACCAGATCGAGGCATAGGCATGGGCCGACTGCTCGGGGCGCTTGACCAGGATCAGCGACACCAACAGGCGTCGCACCGGCCAGGGCAGGTCGATCACATACGGGTCCATGAGGAACTGGTTGAGGTAGCGGCGCACGTCGGCAACCGAGGTGGAGGCCGGTGAACCCAGGTTGACCAGCAGCAGGGCGTGATCGGTCATGCAGCGTCCTATGTCAGAGGCGGCTGGACAGGTTGCCCAGCGCCGATTGCAGATCGTTGTAGCGGAAGGTGAAACCGGCAGCCAGCAAACGCGCCGGACGCGCCCGCTGGCCGCCCAGCAGCAAGGTCGACAGCTCGCCCAGGCCTGCCTTGAGCAGTACCCCAGGTACAGGCAGCAGCGCCGGGCGATGCAGCGCGCGGCCCAGGCGCTTGGTGAACTCGCGGTTGCGCACCGGCTCTGGCGCGCAGGCATTATAGGGACCGCTGGCGTCCTTGTGCTGCAAGAGAAAATCAATCAAGGCGACCTGGTCTTCGATATGAACCCAGGGCATCCACTGCCGGCCATCGCCCAGCGGGCCACCCAAACCCAGCTTGAAGGGCAGGCGCAAGCGCGACAGGAACCCTCCGTCGCTGGCCAGCACCAACCCGGTACGCACCAGCACCACACGCATGCCGAGGCTCTGTGCACGCTGCGCGGTCTCCTCCCAGGCGATGCACAGCTGGCTGGCGAAGTCCTCCTTCACCGGCTGCGACGCCTCGGTCAGCTCACGCTCGCCGCCGTCGCCATACCAGCCCACGGCCGAGCCGGACACCAGCACTTCGGGGCGCTGCTGACGCTGCTCTAGCCAGGCCAGCAGTTGCTCGGTCAGGGTGATGCGGCTGGCCCACAGCAGCTGGCGTCGGCCAGCGGTCCAGGGCCGGTCGGCGATTGGCGCGCCGGCCAGATTAACCACCGCATCCACCGGGTCATCGGCGGCCAGTTCCTCCAAGCGCGCGATGCCACGCACCCCAGTGCCGCAGCGCTTGGGCACTTGGGCCGGGTCGCGGCTCCACACGGTCAGGCGGTGGCCCTGGCCGCGCCAGAATTGGCAGAGGTGCTGGCCGATCAAGCCAGTACCGCCGGTCAGCAATATATGCATGGCTGTGTCCTCGCAAGCTGCGCCTGTGGTCTATTTTTAAGATCAAGGTGCTTTCTAAACCAGCTGTTTGACCGAACGCTCTCGGATTAAACATAGGCCAAGCTGCCCATCGAGCGGAATAACCTTATACAAAGTTTTTGTATTGTACAGGTTTGCCCAGCAGCGTAGGCTGCCTTACAGCCAAGGTTCGAAGAGGCCATCATGACAGTACCTATTGCCATCATCGGTGCCGGTATCGCCGGCCTTTCCGCAGCCCAGGCCCTGCAAAAGGCTGGGCAGACCGTCCACCTGTTCGACAAGGGCCACGGCAGTGGCGGGCGCATGGCCAGCAAGCGCAGCGATGCCGGAGCCCTGGACCTGGGTGCCCAGTACTTCACGGCGCGTGACCGGCGCTTCGTCGAGCAGGTCCAGCAATGGGTGGCAGCAGGCTGGGCAGCGCAGTGGAAACCCCAGCTGTACAACTACCGTGATGGCGAACTCACCTCTTCCCCTGACGAGCAAACTCGCTGGGTAGGCGTGCCGCGCATGAGCGCCATCACCCGCGGGTTGCTCAAGGACGTCACGGTGAACTTTGGTTGCCGCATCGCCGAGGTGTTCCGTGGCAAGCAGTACTGGCACCTGCAAGACACCGACGGTTGCAGCCATGGCCCGTTCAGCCGCGTAGTCATTGCCGTGCCCGCGCCCCAGGCCACAGCACTGTTGGCCGCCACGCCCAAGCTCGCCGCCGTGGCTGCCGGGGTGCAGATGGAACCGACCTGGGCCATCGCCCTGGCCTTCCAGACACCACTCGACACCCCCATGCAAGGCTGCTTCGTGCAGGACAACCCGCTCGACTGGCTGGCGCGCAACCGCAGCAAGCCTGGTCGTGATGAGCAACTCGACACCTGGGTGCTGCACGCCACATCGAACTGGAGCAAGCAGCACATCGACCTGCCCAAGGAAGATGTGATCGAGCAGCTGTGGGGCGAGTTCGCCGAACTGGTGGGCTGCGTGGTGCCTGAACCGACCTTCGCCCTGGCCCACCGCTGGCTCTATGCACGGCCTGCCGGCAACCATGAGTGGGGCGCCTTGGCCGATGCCGACCAGGGGCTCTATGCCTGTGGCGACTGGTGCTTGTCGGGCCGCGTCGAGGGCGCTTGGCTCAGCGGGCAGGAAGCGGCGCGAAGGTTGCTGGAGCACTTGGAGTAGTCCAAAAAAGTTATACAGAAAATTTGCCTTGCATAAGTTCTTCAGTGTGCTGGAATAAACCTATACAAAAATTATCTTTGTATAGATTTCCGGAGGCAGTGATGAGCACCCCCACCACATCGGACAAACCCCGCATCGCCCTCAGCGCCTGCCTGTCAGGCCACGAAGTGCGCTACAACGGTGGCCACAAGGCATCGTCCTTGTGCGACGCGCTGTTGGCCGAGCACTTCGAGTGCGTGCCGGTCTGCCCGGAGGTGGCTATCGGCCTCGGCATCCCCCGTGACCCCATTCGCCTGGTGGGCGACCCCGACGCGCCCGAGGTGGTCGGCACCCGCGACCCTGGTACCGACCTGTCTGGCCCACTGCGCACCTATGGGCAGCGAATGGCCGACGAGCTCGACGATATTTGCGGCTATGTATTCATGCAGAAGTCACCCTCCTGCGGCCTGGAACGGGTCAAGGTGTACCAGGACAACGGTCATCCCTCGATCAAAGGTGGGCGTGGCGCCTACGCCCAGGCGTTCTGCGAACGGCGCCCGGACCTGCCGGTAGAAGAAGAAGGCCGCCTGCACGACCCGGTGCTGCGCGAGAACTTCATCAGCCGCGTATACGCCTATGCCGACTGGCAACGCCTGCGTGCCGAGGGCCTGAGCCGCGGCGCCCTGGTGCGCTTCCACTCGCGCTACAAGTACCTGCTGATGGCCAACAACCCCCAAGCCTACCGCGAGCTGGGCCGTATGCTCGGCAGCATGCGCCGCGAGGACGACCCCGATGCCCTCGGCGCCCAGTACTTCAGCCAGTTGATGCAGGCTCTGCGCCGCTGCGCCAGCCGCGGCACCCATTGCAACGTGCTGCAGCACCTGTGCGGCTACCTGCGCCCGGTGCTGGACCGCGACGACAAGGCCGAGCTGCAACAACTGATCGGCCAGTACCAGCAAGGCAGCGTGCCGTTGGTGGTGCCGCTGACCCTGCTCAAGCACCACCTGCGCAACCACCCCGACCCTTATTTGCTGCAACAGGCCTACCTGCAACCCCATCCTGAAAACCTGGGGCTACGCAATGCGCTGTGATGCCTGGCTACCCATCGGCGAGCTAGCCAAGCGCACCGGCGTGAACCCCATCACCCTGCGTGCGTGGGAGCGGCGCTACGGCCTGTTGGTGCCCGAGCGCACACCCAAGGGCCACCGGCTGTACAACGAAAGCCACGTCACCCGCGTCGAGGACATCCTGCACTGGCTGGAGCGCGGCGCCTCGGTAGGCCAGGTGCGTGAACTGCTGGAACGTCAGGCCGACACCCCGCCGGTGCTGCAAGGCGACTGGCACGACCGCTGCCAGCGGCTGATAGACGCCGTCGCCAACCTGGCACAACGCAGCCTCGACCAGCAGTTGAACCAGGCCATGGCGCTGTACCCGGCCATGACCTTGTGCGAGCAGTTGCTGGTGCCGCTACTGGAGCGCCTCGAACAACGTTGGCGCATTCACGTCGACCCGCGCCTGGAACAGTCGCTGTTTCAGACCTGGCTGCGCAGCAAGCTGGGGGCCCGCGTCTACCACGACAACCAATCGCTGGAAGGCCCGCCGGTACTGCTGGCCAGCGACAACGAACAGCCCTTCGATGAGCACCTCTGGTTGTGCGCCTGGCTACTGAGTAGCAGCGGCCTGGCCGTGGAGGTGCTGGAGCGCCCGGTGAGCGGCAAGCAGCTGCAGCAAGCGGTAGCCCGCCTGCAACCCCGGGCACTGGTGCTGTACCTGGGCCCACGCCTGGAGGCGGAAAAACTGGCCGCCCTGCAAGAGCTCGACATCCCGCAGCTGCTGGGTGGCAAGACGGCGTCCATCCATGAAGCGCGGCTGAGCACTCAACCTATGGCGCATCGGCACCTGTTCGACACCCCGACGGGCGTATTGCGCCTGCTCCAGCAATCCCGCTGACCTTCCCTATCCGAGACCTCCCCATGCAGCTCATCTGGCTGCGCAGCGACCTGCGCATCAACGACAACACCGCCCTGAGCGCAGCCATGGCCAAGGGGCCGACCGTTGCCCTGTGGGTCGCCAGCCCAGGGCAATGGCTGGCCCACGACGATGCCCCGTGCAAGGTGGACTTCTGGCTGCGCAACCTGCGCGACCTGCGCAAGGCCCTCGACACGCTCAACGTCCCCCTGCTGATACGCCATACCGATACCTGGCAGCAGGTGCCACAGGTGCTGGCCGAGGTGTGCAAGGCTCAGCGCATCCAGGCCGTGCACTGGAACGATGAGTACGGCGTCAACGAAACCCTGCGCGATACCACCACCCGCGCCCAGCTTGAGCACGCAGGTATCGCAGTACATAGCCACCTCGACCAGTTGCTGTTCCAGCCCGGCACCCTGCTGACCCGCGCGGGCCACTACTTCCAGGTGTTCGGCCAGTTCCGCAAGGCCTGCCTGGAACACCTGCACCGCAGCCTGCCGTCCCAGGTGCCGCCGCCCAAGCCACAGGCGCCGCTGGGCATCGCCCACGACCCGATCCCTCAAGCCATCGATGGCTTCGACAAACCGCCACAGCCCCTGAGCAACCACTGGCACGCTGGCGAAGACGAGGCCCAAGCCCGGCTGACGCGCTTCGTCGACGAAGCGATCGAGGACTACCAGACCCAACGCGACCTGCCCGCGCGCCCCGGCACCAGCCAGCTTTCGCCTTACCTGGCCGCCGGGGTGATCTCGCCCCGGCAATGCCTGCACGCCGCCCTGGCCAGCAACCAAGGCGAGTTCGACAGTGGCAATGAAGGCGCGCGCACCTGGGTCAACGAGCTGCTGTGGCGCGAGTTCTACAAGCACATCCTGGTGGGTTATCCACAGGTCTCGCGGCACCAGCCGTTCCGCGAACACACCCGCAACCTGCCGTGGCGTAACGCGCCGTCCGACCTCAAGGCCTGGGAAGAGGGCCGCACGGGTTTTCCGATCATCGACGCGGCGATGCGCCAATTGCTGGAGACCGGCTGGATGCACAACCGCCTGCGCATGATCGTCGCCATGTTCCTCAGCAAGAACCTGTTGATCGACTGGCGCCAGGGCGAGCGGCACTTCATGCGTCACCTGATCGACGGCGACCTGGCGGCCAACAACGGCGGCTGGCAATGGAGCGCCTCCACCGGTACCGACTCGGTGCCCTACTTCCGCATCTTCAACCCGGTGACCCAGTCGCAGCGCTTCGACCCGCAAGGGCGCTTCATCCGCCATTGGCTACCGGAGCTTTCCAAGCTGGACGACAAGAGTATTCATCTGCCGAAGAAATCGGCGGACCTGTTCGCTGGCAACGATTACGTCTCGCCGATCGTCGACCTGGACAGCAGCCGCCAGCGGGCATTGGCAGCGTTCAAGGCCCTGTCGAACTGACTAGAGCGCGAAGGCCTGTACGCTACCGGGGCGGTTGAACAGCAACGGCAGGATGGCCTGCAAGCTGGCCGGCTCGGCGCTGCTCCAGAACGCCGCCTCGCGAGCCGGCCCCTCTGCCAGCAGCCCACGGGCCGCCAGCAGGCGCTCCAACTGCCGGGCGACGGCGGCGCCGGTGTCGATGATGGCCACGTGCTGCGGGACCATCTCGGCCAGCAGCGGGCGCAGGAAAGGATAGTGGGTGCAGCCGAGGATCACGGTGTCGCAACCGGCATCCAGCAGCGGCTGTACATAGCCGAACAGCAGTTGGCGCAGCACCGGGCTGCCGAGGTCGCCGGTCTCGATCAATTCCACCAGCCCCGGGCAAGGCTGGGTGACCACTTGTACATCGCTGGCGAAGCGGTCGAGCAGTGCCGCGAACTTGGCGCTCTGCAAGGTGCCGGTGGTGGCCAGCACACCAACCACGCCGGAGCGGGTGGCGGCAGCAGCAGGTTTGACGGCGGGCTCCATGCCCACCAGCGGCCAGTCCGGGTACAGTTCGCGAAGGTCGGCCACCGCCGCCACGGTGGCGGTGTTGCACGCCAGCACCATGGCCTTGGCACCTTGCTCGCGGAAGAACCCGGCAATGTGGCGGCAGCGCTGGCGGATGTAGTCAGCGGACTTCTCGCCATAGGGCACATGCCCGCAGTCGGCCACGTACAGCAGCGATTCGGCGGGTAGCAGGCGCTGGATCTCGCCGAGCACCGACAGCCCGCCGACCCCCGAGTCCATCACGCCGACCGGCGCCGAACGCTCAACCATGGCGTGGGCCACACACGGCGCAGGCCGGGTCGCGCTTGACCCGCAACTCGCGCATGCGTGTGCTCAGGGCATCGATCAACAGCAGGCGCCCCACCAGCGGCTCGCCGAAACCGGCCAGCAGCTTCAGCGCTTCCAGCGCCTGCAAGCTGCCCACCAGCCCCACCAGCGGGCCGATCACCCCGGCTTCGCTGCAGGTCAGTTCGGCTTCGCTGCCATGGCCATACAGGCAGTGGTAGCAAGGGCTGTTATCACGTCGCGGGTCGAACACCGACAACTGCCCTTCCAGGCGGATGGCCGCGCCGCTGACCAGCGGCTTGCCCGCTGCCACGCAGGCCGCGTTGACCGCCTCGCGGGTGGCGAAGTTGTCACTGCAATCGAGCACCAGGTCAACCGCCGCCACCGCAGCGGCGAGGGAGTCTTCGTCCAGCGCCTGGCGATGGGCGACAAGGGAAATTTCCGGGTTGATCGCCTGCAAGCGTTGCAGCGCCGAGTCGACCTTGCTCATGCCGACGCTGGCGCTGTCGTGGATGACCTGGCGTTGCAGGTTGGTCAGGTCGACCGTGTCGAAGTCCGCCAGGTGCAACTCACCGACACCGGCGGCTGCCAGGTAAAGCGCCACTGGCGAGCCCAGGCCACCAAGGCCGACCACCAGTGCCTTGCTCTGCTTGAGCCGCAACTGGCCATCGATATCGACCTGGGACAGCAGAATCTGCCGGCTGTAGCGCAGCAGCTCCTGGTCGCTCAGCATGGCAGGCGCCCCAGGCTGATGCGGGTGTGGCCGGCCAGGTCGTGGCGGCTGCTCACCTCGACGAAGCCATGCTGGGTCAACAACCCGCGCACAGCTTCGGCCTGGTCGTAGCCATGTTCGAGCAGCAACCAGCCGCCCGGCAGCAGGTGCTGCGGCGCCTGGGCGACGATCACTCGCAGATCGTCCAGGCCATCGCTGCCCGCCACCAGCGCACTGCTGGGCTCGAAGCGCACATCGCCCGCGCTCAGGTGCGGGTCTTGGGTCGCGATGTAGGGCGGGTTGCTCAGGATCAGGTCATAGCGCTCGCCGACCAGGCTGTCGTACCAGTGGCTGGCGAGCACCTTGGCATTGCCCAGGTTCAGCCGCTGGCGGTTGCGCTCGGCCAGGGCCACGGCGTCTTCGATGCGGTCTACGGCGGTCACCTGCCAGGCCGGTCGCTCGCTGGCCAGGGCCAGGGCGATGGCGCCGGTGCCGGTGCCCAGGTCGAGCACCTTGGCCGGGGTGGCGGGCACCAGCTCCAGTGCAGCCTCCACCAACAGCTCGGTTTCCGGGCGGGGAATCAAGGTATGCGGCGCGACCTCCAGGTCGAGCTTCCAGAACCCCTGCTGCCCGAGGATATAGGCCACCGGCTCGCCAGCTCGGCGGCGCGCCAGGTAGCTGGCGAAGGTGTCGGCGGCTTCGCTGCTGACGATGCGCTCGGGCCAGGTGTGCAGGAAGCTGCGCGACTTGCCCAAGGCAGCGGCCAGCAGCAGTTCGGCGTCCAGGCGCTCGGTGGGCGAGTCGGGCAGCTGCGCGTTGCGCAGCAGGCTGGCGATGATGGTCATCAGTCCCCCAGGGCGGCCAGTTGATCGGCCTGGTATTCGGCCAGCAAGGGTTCGATCACGGCATCGACCCCACCGGCCAGCACGTCGTCGAGGGAGTACAGGGTCAGGTTGATGCGGTGATCGGTCACCCGCCCCTGTGGGTAATTGTAGGTGCGGATGCGCTCGGAACGGTCGCCGGAACCGACCAGCAGCTTGCGCTCACTGGCGATGGCGTTCTGCGCGGCGCTGGTCTGCATGTCGTTGAGCTTGGCCGACAGCCAGGACATCGCCCGGGCGCGGTTCTTGTGCTGGGAACGTTCTTCCTGGCACTCCACCACGATGCCGGTGGGCAAGTGGGTGATACGAATGGCCGAGTCGGTCTTGTTGACGTGCTGGCCACCTGCGCCCGAGGCGCGGTAGGTATCGACGCGCAGGTCCGCCGGGTTGATCTCGATCGCCACCTGCTCGTCGGGCTCGGGCAGCACGGCAACGGTGCACGCCGAGGTATGGATGCGCCCCTGGGACTCGGTCTCGGGCACCCGCTGCACGCGGTGTGCGCCGGACTCGAACTTCAGCTTGCCATAAACGCTGTCGCCCTCGACCCGGGCGATGATCTCTTTATAGCCGCCGTGCTCACCCTCGTTCTCCGAGAGGATTTCCAGGCGCCAGCCGCGCTTCTCGGCATAACGCGAATACATGCGGAACAGGTCTCCGGAGAAGATCGCCGCCTCGTCGCCGCCGGTACCGGCACGAATTTCCAGGAACACGTTACGCCCATCGTTGGGGTCCTTGGGCAGCAGCATGCGTTGCAGCTGCGATTCCATTTCCACCAGCTGCTCCTTGGCTTCGCGCACTTCCTCCACGGCCATTTCGCGCAGGTCCGGGTCGCTGTCCTTGAGCAGTGCCTGGGCGCCTTCGAGGTCGTCCTGCACCTTGCACCAGGCCTTGTAGGCGACGAACACCGGCTCGACCTCGGCGTACTCGCGCGAATAGGCGCGGAAACGGGTCTGGTCGGAAATGACTTCGGCGTCACCGAGCAGCGCGGTGAGTTCCTCGAAGCGGTCCTGGAGGATTTCCAGTTTTTTCAGCAGCGACGCTTTCATTGCGGGGTCTTGTCCGTCGAGCCCTCGTTGAGGGCAAAGAGTTCCTGAGCCATGGCCAGCGCATCGACGCGGCCTTCGGCAGAGAGCTTTTTCAGTTGCACGCTGGGCGCGTGCAGCAATTTATTGGTCAGGCCCCGGGCCAACTGGGCCAACACGTCCTCGGGGTTGCTGCCATTGGCCAACAGGCGCAGGGCCTTTTGCAGTTCTTCGTCGCGGGTGCGCTCGCTTTGCTGGCGGTAGGCCTTGAGCACATCCACCGCGGCCAGCTCGCGCAGGCGCACCATGAAGTCGTCGGCGCCCACGCTGACCAGCTCTTCGGCAGCCTGCGCCGCGCCCTGGCGGCTCTTGAGGTTTTCCGCGACCACCTCGTGCAGGTCATCGACGGTATAGAGGTAGACGTCGTCCAGCTCGCCCACCTGCGGTTCGATATCTCGCGGTACGGCGATATCGACCATGAAGATCGGCTTGTGCCGACGCTGCTTCAGCGCACTTTCCACCGCGCCCTTGCCGAGAATCGGCAACTGGCTGGCGGTAGAACTGATGACGATATCGCTGTTGGCCAGTTCCTGGGGGATGTCGGCCAGCAGCACGGCATGGGCGCCGAACTGCTCGGCGAGAATGCTCGCCCGCTCCAGGGTACGGTTGGCCACGACGATGCGCTTGACGCCCTGCTCGTGCAGATGGCGGGCGACCAGGGTGATGGTTTCGCCGGCGCCGATCAGCAGCGCCTGGCTGCGGCCCAGGTCGGCGAAGATCTGCCGCGCCAGGCTGACGGCGGCGAACGCCACCGACACCGGGTTTTCACCGATCGCAGTGTCGGTACGCACCTGCTTGGCGGCATTGAAGGTGGCCTGGAACAGCCTGCCGAGCAACGGGCCGATGGTGCCCGCCTCGCGAGCCACGGCGTAGGCCGACTTCATCTGCCCGAGGATCTGCGGCTCGCCAAGCACCAGCGAGTCGAGGCCGGAGGCCACGCGCATCATGTGCCGCACCGCATCGTGCTCTTCGTGCACGTAGGCGCTGGCGCGCAGCTCGTCGAGGCTCAGGCGGTGGTAGGTAGCCAGCCACTGCAACACGGCATCGGCCGACAGGTGATCCTGCTCTATATAAAGCTCGCTGCGGTTGCAGGTGGAGAGGATCGCCGCCTCGCGGCTGTCGGTCAGTCGGCAGAGCTGCTGCAGCGCCTCGACCAGCTGCTCGGGGGTAAACGCCACGCGCTCGCGTACGTCTACCGAGGCAGTCTTATGGTTGATACCGAGGGCGAGAAAGGCCATGCAAGGTCGCTGGTTGTGACGTGAAGCCGATAATTGTCCTCTTTCGCAGGTTTTTGGACAACCACCGTTCGCTATTGTCGTCATGCAAGGCCACTATTGTGTGCAGATCGGCGCAGAACGACAACGCCCCCCCGTTGTCCCAAATGACACGCTGCAACGCAGGTGGGTTTGCCACCCAGCTTGTGTCATGATGCCCCGACCGCCGGTAAGCCCTTCTTAAAGCCTCTATGAACAGATCCTACGCATTGCTGCTAGCACTCGCCCTGCTCCAGGGCTGCCAGAGCCTGGCCCCGAAGCACGACGAGGCCGAGCCGCCCGTCGCCGAGGCCGGCAAAGGCGCGCCGGAAAAGCCCGTGGTGTATGGCTCGTTCAAGCAGGACACGCTCTATAGCCTGTTGGTGGCGGAGCTGGCCGGCCAGCGCAACCGCTTCGACATCGCCCTGGCCAACTACGTCAATCAGGCCGAGAAAACCCAGGACCCGGCGGTTTCCGAGCGCGCCTACCGCATCGCCGAGTACCTCGGTGCCGACGAGCCAGCTCTGGACACCGCACTCATCTGGGCACGCAACGACGCCGAGAACCTCGACGCACAACGCGCCGCCGCCATCCAGCTGGCCCGCGCCGGGCGCTACGACGACGCCATGGCCTACATGGAGAAAGTACTCCAGGGCCAGGGCGACACGCACTTCGATTTCCTCGCCCTCGCCGCTGCTGAAACCGACCAGAGCACCCGCGACGGCCTGATGCAAAGCTTCGACCGCCTGCTGGTGAAATACCCGGAAAATGGCCAGTTGCTGTTCGGCAAGGCCCTGCTGCTGAACCAGGACGGCAAGAGCGAAGAAGCCCTGGAGCTGCTCGAAAGCCACCCGGTACAGAACGGCGAGATTGCCCCCGTACTGCTGCGCGCCCGTCTGCTCCAGGCCCTGGACCGTGGTCCGGAAGCCCTGCCGCTGCTGCGCGGCGCCATTCGCGACAACCCCGATGACAAGCGCCTGCGCCTGACCTACGCGCGCACCCTGGTAGAGCAGGACCGCATCCAGAATGCCAAGGCCGAGTTCGAGAACCTGGTGCAGCTGTACCCCGACGACGACGAACTGCGCTACTCCCTGGCCTTGGTGTGCATGGAGAACAAGGACTGGGAGGAAGCCGAAGGCTACCTGCAAGAGCTGGTCGAGCGCGACAGCAACGTCGACGCCGCGCATCTGAACCTGGGGCGCATCCGCGAAGAGCTCAACACCCCGGCCGCCGCGCTGCGCGAATACGCCCTGGTCGGTCCAGGCCCCGACTACCTGGCCGCACAACTGCGCCAGGCCGATATCCTGATCGCCAACGGCCGCAGCGCCGAAGCCTCGCGCTTGCTCGCAGAGGCCCGCGAAGCGCAGCCCGACTACGCCATCCAGCTGTACCTGATCGAGGCCGAAAGCTTGGGCAACAACGCCAAGGAAGCCCAGGCCGACCAGGTGTTGCAACAAGCGATCAAGCGCTACCCCGACGACCTCAACCTGCTCTACACCCGCGCCATGCTGGCGGAAAAACGTGGCGACCTGGCCGAGATGGAAAAGGACTTGCGCGCGATCATCCGCCGCGAGCCCGAGAACGCCATGGCCCTCAACGCCCTGGGCTACACCCTGGCGGATCGCACTACCCGCTACGCCGAGGCCAAGGCCCTGATCGAAAAGGCCCACCAGCTGACTCCCGACGACCCGGCCGTGCTCGACAGCCTCGGCTGGGTCAACTACCGCCTGGGCAACCTGGCCGAGGCCGAGCGCTTTCTGCGCCAGGCCCTGGAGCGCTTCCCCGACCACGAGATCGCCGCCCACCTGGGCGAGGTACTGTGGGCCAAGGGCGAGCGCCGCGAAGCCCGCCAGGTCTGGGCCAAGGCCTTCGAAGCCCAGCCCGACAGCCCCATTCTGCGCAAGACCATTTTGCGCCTGACCGGATCCGAGACTCTCTAAGCCATGTTCCTGCGTCATTGCATCACCTTCACCCTGATTGCCCTGCTGGCCGGTTGCGCCGGCTTCGGCACCCGCGAGGCCCTGCAAGGCCAGGGCGACCCGCAGCAGTGGCGCGCCCATAAAGAGCAGTTGAGCAGCCTCGACGGCTGGCAGATCAACGGCAAGGTCGGCATCCGCGCGCCCCGCGACTCCGGCAGCGGCACGCTGTTCTGGTTGCAACGCCAGGACTACTACGACATCCGCCTGGCCGGCCCCCTGGGCCGCGGCGCCGCACGCCTGACCGGACGCCCCGGCGGCGTGGTGCTGGAGGTGGCCAACCAGGGCCGCTTCGAGGCAGCCAACCCCGAAGCGCTGCTCGAAGAACAACTCGGCTGGCAACTGCCGGTGTCGCACCTGGTGTGGTGGGTGCGCGGCCTGCCGGCACCCGACAGCAAGAGCCAGCTGACCCTGGACGGCGACAGCCGCCTGGCCAGCCTGAACCAGGACGGCTGGCAGGTGCAGTACCTGAGCTATACCGAGCAGAATGGCTACTGGCTGCCCGAGCGCCTGAAGCTGCAGGGCGAGAACATCGACGTGACCCTGGTGGTCAAGGACTGGCAGCCGCGCCAGCTTGGCCACTGAGCCCATGGACAAGCTCACCCTGCCCGCCCCGGCCAAGCTCAACCTGTGGCTGCACATCATCGGCCGCCGCCCCGATGGCTACCACGAGCTGGAAACCGTGTTCCAGTTCCTCGACCACGGCGACGAGTTGAGCTTCGCCCTGCGTGAAGATGGCCAGATCCAGCTGCACAGCGACCTCACCGACGTGCCCCACGACAGCAACCTGATCGTGCGCGCCGCGCGCCAGCTCAAGGAACAGTCAGGCACCGTCCTGGGCGCCGATATCTGGCTGCACAAGGTGCTGCCCATGGGTGGCGGCATCGGCGGCGGCAGCTCCGATGCCGCCACTACCCTGCTCGCCCTGCACCACCTGTGGCAGCTGGACTGGAGCGAAGACCGCCTGGCCGCCCTGGGCCTGACCCTGGGCGCCGACGTGCCGGTGTTCGTGCGCGGCCACGCGGCCTTCGCCTCGGGTGTCGGCGAGCAGCTGGAACCGGTCGAGCCCGAGGAGCCCTGGTACGTCGTGCTGGTGCCGCAAGTGTCTGTCAGCACAGCGGAAATTTTTTCGCATCCAGAGTTGACACGTGATTCCCTCCCCCTTAAGATGCGCCCCGTTCCCGAGGGAAACAGTCGAAATGACTGCCAACCGGTGGTCGAGCAGCGTTATCCAGAAGTTCGCAATGCGTTGAATTCCCTGGGTAAATATACGAAGGCTCGAATGACCGGTACTGGAAGTTGCGTGTTTGGGGCCTTCCCAAGCAAAGCCGAAGCTGGTAGAGTTCTGGCCCTTCTTTCAGCGGCCCATACAGGGTTTGTGGCTAAGGGAAGCAACGTTTCGATGTTGCATCGCAAGCTGCAAAGTCTGATCAAGAAGTCGAGTGCCTAGCGCTCGCAGCAACAGATACAGGGGCGTCGCCAAGCGGTAAGGCAGCAGGTTTTGATCCTGCCATGCGTTGGTTCGAATCCAGCCGCCCCTGCCATTTTCCTTATACTCATCCAGGTTACCCTCAGCCTTCAGGTACTGCGCGTGTCCAAGATGATGGTCTTCACGGGGAATGCCAACCCCGATCTGGCTCGGCGTGTCGTACGTCAGCTGCATATCCCACTGGGTGATGTTTCTGTCGGTAAATTCTCCGACGGCGAAATCAGCACTGAGATTAATGAGAACGTCCGCGGTAAGGACGTATTTATCATTCAGCCGACCTGCGCCCCGACCAACGATAACCTGATGGAACTGGTAGTGATGGCCGATGCCTTCCGCCGCTCCTCAGCTTCGCGAATCACCGCCGTGATTCCTTACTTCGGATACGCCCGCCAGGACCGCCGTCCGCGTTCGGCACGTGTAGCCATCAGCGCCAAAGTCGTCGCTGACATGCTCACTGTCGTGGGTATCGACCGTGTACTCACCGTCGACCTGCACGCTGACCAGATCCAGGGGTTCTTCGATATCCCCGTCGACAACATCTACGGCTCGCCCGTACTGGTCGACGACATCGAAGACCAGCGTTTCGATAACCTGATGATCGTCTCCCCGGACATCGGTGGCGTGGTGCGTGCACGCGCTGTCGCCAAGTCCCTGGGCGTCGACCTGGGTATCATCGACAAACGCCGCGAGAAGGCCAACCACTCCGAAGTGATGCATATCATCGGCGACGTCGAAGGACGCACCTGCATCCTGGTAGACGACATGGTCGACACCGCCGGCACCCTGTGCCACGCGGCCAAGGCCCTGAAAGACCACGGCGCTGCCAAGGTCTACGCCTATTGCACGCACCCGGTACTGTCGGGCCGTGCGATCGAGAACATCGAGAAGTCGGTGCTCGACGAGCTGGTGGTGACCAACACCATCCCGCTGTCCGCCGCCGCTCAAGCCTGTGACCGTATCCGCCAGTTGGATATCGCACCGGTTGTCGCTGAAGCGGTACGCCGCATCAGCAATGAAGAATCGATCAGCGCGATGTTCCGCTAACGCGGAATACGTGTTGATGTGAAGCGCCCCGCCCCAACACTTCGTTGGGGCGGGGCTTTTTTGCCATCCCCGTCAGGCGCTGGTCGCAAACGCCTTTCGGGAGGCTAATTTGGAGAAACAAAATGACTGATTTCACCCTGAACGCCCAAGCGCGTACTGACCTGGGGAAAGGTGCGAGCCGCCGCCTGCGTCACTCGCTGAGCATCCCTGCCGTTGTCTACGGTGGCAACAAGGACGCCCAGTCCCTGACCATCGTCGCCAAGGAAATCGCCAAGCTGTTCGAGGACGAAGCTGCCTTCAGCCACGTTCTGCAACTGAACGTTGACGGCACCAAGCAAGACGTCATCGTCAAGGCCCTGCAGCGCCACCCAGCCAAAGGCTTCATCATGCACGCCGACTTCGTTCGCGTCGTTGCTGGCCAGAAGCTGACCGCCAAGGTTCCGGTTCACTTCGTTGGTGAAGAAGCGCCGATCAAGAAAGGCGGCGAGATCTCCCACGTTGAATCCGAGATCGAAGTGTCCTGCGAAGCCAAGGACCTGCCAGAGTTCATCGAAGTTGACCTGAGCAAGGCCGAAATCGGCACCATCATCCACCTGTCGGACCTGAAAGCTCCGAAAGGCGTAGAGTTCGTCGCTCTGGCCCACGGTGATGACAAAGCTGTTGCCAACGTTCACGCTCCGCGCGTTTCCGCCGAAGCTGCTGAAGAAGGCGCTGCCGAGTAATCCACTCGCACGCCGGCGTTGATCGGGTTACAGTGCCGCGCGCACTGTAGCCCACCAACTCCAAGGAAAGAGCCCCTGACGTGACCGCCATCCAGTTGATCGTCGGCCTGGGTAACCCAGGCCCCGAATACGAACAGACCCGGCATAACGCAGGGGCTCTTTTCGTTGAACGCATTGCCAGCGCCCAGCGCGTTTCGCTGTCCGCTGATAAAAAGTATTTCGGCCTGACGGCTAAGTTCAGCCATCAAGGCAACGATGTTCGTTTGCTCATCCCCACCACCTACATGAACCGCAGCGGCCAAGCCGTGGCGGCCCTGGCCAATTTCTTCCGCATCAAGCCGGAAGCGATCTTGGTGGCGCACGACGAACTCGACCTGCCCCCCGGCGTCGCCAAGCTCAAGAAAGGCGGCGGCCACGGTGGGCACAACGGCCTGCGCGACATCATCGCGCAGCTCGGCAACCAGAACGACTTCCACCGCCTGCGGCTTGGCATTGGCCACCCGGGCGACGCCAAACTGGTCTCCAACTTCGTCCTGGGCCGCGCGCCGCGCGCCGAGCAGGAGAAGCTCGACGCCAGCATCGATTTTGCCCTCGGCGTGCTGCCGGACGTACTCGCTGGCGACTTCGCCAAGGCGATGCGTGAACTGCACGGCCAGAAGGCCTGATTTCCTAGAGAGGGGAATACCATGGGTTTCAATTGCGGCATCGTCGGCCTGCCCAACGTCGGCAAGTCCACCCTGTTCAACGCCCTGACCAAGTCGGGTATCGCGGCAGAGAACTTCCCCTTCTGCACCATCGAGCCCAACAGCGGCATCGTGCCGATGCCCGATGCGCGCCTGGCGGCGCTGGCGGAAATCGTCAAGCCTAACCGCATCCTGCCGACCACCATGGAGTTCGTCGACATCGCAGGCCTGGTGGCCGGCGCGTCGAAAGGCGAAGGCCTGGGCAACAAGTTCCTCGCCAACATCCGCGAGACCGACGCCATTGCCCACGTGGTGCGCTGCTTCGAAGACGAGAACGTGATCCACGTTTCCAACAGCGTCGACCCCAAGCGTGACATCGAGATCATCGACCTCGAGCTGATCTTCGCCGACCTCGACAGCTGCGAGAAGCAACTGCAGAAGGTTGCCCGCAACGCCAAGGGCGGCGACAAGGAAGCCCTGGCGCAGAAGGCCATCCTCGAGAAGCTCATCCCGCACTTCACCGAAGGCAAGCCTGCGCGCAGCCTGATGAAGAACATGGCAGACGACGAGAAGGCGGCCATCCGCGGCTTCCACCTGCTGACCAGCAAGCCGGTGATGTACATCGCCAACGTGGCCGAAGACGGCTTCGAGAACAACCCGCACCTGGACGTGGTCAAGGCCATCGCCGAGGAAGAAGGCGCGGTGGTGGTGCCGGTGTGCAACAAGATCGAAGCCGAGATCGCCGAGTTCGACGACGGCGAAGAGAAGGACATGTTCCTCGAGGCCCTGGGCCTGGAAGAGCCGGGCCTGAACCGCGTGATCCGCGCCGGTTACGAGCTGCTCAACCTGCAAACCTACTTCACTGCCGGTGTGCAGGAAGTCCGCGCCTGGACCGTACGTGTAGGCGCCACCGCGCCACAAGCGGCCGGTGTTATCCACACCGACTTCGAGAAAGGCTTCATTCGCGCCGAAGTGGTGGCCTACGACGACTTCATCCAGTTCAAGGGTGAAGGCGGTGCCAAGGAAGCTGGTAAGTGGCGCCTGGAAGGCAAGGACTACATCGTCAAGGATGGCGACGTGATGCACTTCCGCTTCAACGTCTAATCGACGCGTTAGACCAAAAACCCCCGTGATCGCCTGGCGATACGGGGGTTTTTACGTTAACAGCCCAGGTGGCCGGTCTTGAGATAAACAGTGCCTCCCTGGGGCCCCGCAAAAAGGTGGGCGCCTTCATCGGCTGGCAACCGCAGCCAACTCCCTCGCTCATGCAGCGCGCAATCCGCGCCGATACTCCCCTCAAGCACCAGTAGCTCAACCCCTTGTGGCCGTTCGCTAAAAAGCGCTTCCCCCGGCGCAAGGCGCATCAGGCACACCTGCTCGTACTCCCCATGGAACAGCGGGCAAACCTCGCCCACGCCCTGCCGATACCAGTTGGAAGGCGCACGGGTATCGATGCGCACATGACGCTGCTCGTGGGCCGGCATCTGCTGCAACTTGACGAAGATGATCGCGCCCTCGGCGCTGGAAGGCTGGTGACTGGAGCCCGGAGGGTTACGCAGGTACCACCCGGCCGGGTAGTCGCCGCCCTCGTCGGAAAAGGTGCCCGACAGTACCAGGATCTCCTCCCCACCCGGGTGCGGGTGGCGTGGGAAACGCGAGTCGGGGGCATAGCGCACGATACTGGTCGCACGCGCCTGCTCTGCCCCTACCCGGTCCAGCATCACCCTTTCGACGCCCATTTGCGGCGAAGCCACCCAATGGTATTGGTGCGGCGACACGATGGCGGGCAGGGTGAAGTCGGCGTTGATCAACATGCGTGATATCCAATCGGGATGACAGGGAAACCGGCCACAGCACAGTAACGTCCGGCTCCCGTCGAGACGATGAGTTACTTGCCAGGCAACTGCTGGTAGGCCTCCATGACACGCGCCGAGTAGGTCAGCGCAGCCCCTGCATTCAACGCGATGGCAACGCCCAGCGCTTCGGCGATTTGCGCCTGGGTGGCGCCGTGCTCGACAGCCTTCTGGGTGTGCACGGCAATGCAGCCATCGCAGCGGGTGGTAACGGCTACTGCCAAGGCGATCAGCTCATGCACCTTGGGCTCCAGGTGGCCGGTCTTGGCCGCCGCGTTGTCCATGGTCACCAGGCCGCGCATCACATCGGGGCTTTGCTTGGCATAGTCACCCACGCGGTCCATCAGGGCGTCACGGTAGGTATTCCAGTCTTGCATCATGGTGTTTCTCCAGTCGGAAGGTTACAGCCGGACGTGGCATCACGACAGGCTGTATTGATGAAAACAGTCGAGCGGGGGCTTTAATTGCGACCCGCCATGACCCCGCCATCGACATCCCAGATAGCGCCCGTTACCCAACTGGCCTGCTCGGAAAGCAGGAAGGCGACGATCCCAGCGACGTCATCCGGTGTGCCGACACGGCCGATTGGGTGGAAGCTGTTGAAGCCCTGCAACGCATCGTGCACTTCGGCTTTTGGAATGAAGCCTTCGTAGATCGGGGTCTGCACCACGGCCGGGGAAACCGCGTTCACACGAATACCCTTGGGCGCCAGCTCCATCGCCAGGTGCTGGGTCAGCGAATGCAGGCCGGCCTTGGCCATGGAATAGGCCGAGGACGGCGTGGCAGCGATCGCCTGCTTGGCCCACATCGAACCGATGTTCACGATGGCACCTGGGCGCTCGCGCTTCACCAGGTTCGCGGCGACTTGCTGGGTGATGAAGAAGAACGCCTTGTTCAGCTTCATGTACTGGTCGTAGTCGGCCCCCTGGTGTTCAAGGAAAGGTTTGGGGAAGAACACACCCGCCGCATTCACCAGCAGGTCGATATCGGCGTGCTGCTCGGCAAGGGTCTCGATCAATTTGGCCAGGCCTTCGTCGCTGGCCAGGTCGGCGGTCAGCGCCGTTACGCTGCCAAGCTCGGCAAGCATTTGCCGAGCCTGCTCGGTTTTCTCTGGGCGGTGGCCGATGATCACCACACTGGCGCCTTCGGCGAGCACCCTGCGGGCCGTTTCGAAGCCCATGCCGCTGGTGCCACCGACGACCAGCAGTTTCTTGCCTTTGAATGAATTGCTCATTGGAGACCTCTTCGCACCTGCCCATGGCAGGCGCCTGGTTGACGGGAACGAGGCGCTTGCGAAGCGTTTATCACAGAAGAAAAACTTTCCATGGTTCGAACACTTCGACTATTCGCCATTGGCCGCGGGCTGCTTTAACACTTATCCCTTGGCCTTGAAGCGCATCTTCTTCGCTTCGTGCCCCGTCAACAAACGAGATTAAACAGCCAATAGACAAAGAAAAACTTTATCGATGCGCACTACCTGCTGGATTGTTGATGCTTCTGGAACAGACAAGTCAACTGGCTCTGGTTTATCCCAAGGACTCCAACCACCACTATGGGCAACGCTTCCCTCATCGAGGCCTGCCCATGGCAAATCACACACAAGAACGCCTGCTGTTTCCTTCTCTGGGACGTATCTACAGCCACGCCGAGCCCTGGCTCTACGCCCTGCTGCGCTGCGGTTTCGGCTTGGTGATGCTGACCCACGGCTTGCCGAAGCTGCTCGGCACGGGCCACGGCTCGATGGCCGACCCGATGGCCGGCTCGATCAACCTGATCGGCAACGTCATGGGCCTGCCCTTCGCCGAGGAACTGGCGATGCTGGTCATGCTCCTGGAAACCCTCGGCGCAATGATGCTGGCGCTGGGCTTGCTCAGCCGTCCGATTGCCCTGGCCATGGCCGTGGAGATGGTCGGGATCTGTTATGCGCTTGGCCCGACCTGGCCATGGATCGATCGCGGCATCGAGTACCCGGTGGTTCTCGCGGGCGTGGCGTTGTACATCGCCGTGCGTGGCAGCGGGCGCCTGTCGCTGGACCGCGTGGTCGGGATCACGGTCTGAATACTGGAAAAACAAAACCCGCAGGCACGGCGCATACCTTGTGGGTAGCACCGAGCCTGCGGTAACCGAGCACCTCGTTTAGAGGCTCCCGGGGTCAATCAACCATTGCGGAACAGGAAGCTGTAGGCGTTCAGCGCCGGCACCCCACCCAAGTGTGCATACAGCACCTTGGAGCCCTCCGGGAATTCGCCACGGCGCACCATCTCGATCATCCCGTGCATCGACTTGCCTTCATAGACCGGGTCGGTCAGCACGCCCTCCGTGCGAGCGCACAGACGAATGGCCTCCAGCGTGCCATCGTTGGGCAAGCCGTACTCGGGGTAGGCGAAGCGGGTGTCGAGCACCACGTCGTCTTCGGTGATCTCGCGGCCCAGGTCGACCAGCTCTGCGGTGTGCCGTGCGATACGCAGGATCTGCGCCTTGGTCTGCTCGGGCTTGGCCGAAGCGTCGACACCAATCACCCGCTGCGAACGACCATCGGCGGCAAAGCCCACCACCATGCCGGCCTGGGTACTGCCAGTCACCGAGCACACCACGATGTAGTCGAACGTGAAGCCCAGCTCGGCCTCCTGCTGGCGCACCTCCTCGGCAAAGCCAACGAAACCCAGGCCGCCATAGTGGTGCTCGGAACAACCCGCCGGGATCGGGAACGGCTTGCCACCGGCGGCACGCACATCCGCCATGGCCTGCTCCCAGCTGGGACGGATGCCGATGTCGAAGCCCGCGCTGTCCAGCCGCACGTCGGCGCCCATGATCCGCGACATCTCGATATTGCCGACCCGGTCGTACACCGCATCGGAATAATTCACCCAGTTCTCCTGCACCAGCACGCACTTCATGCCCAAGTGCGCGGCCACCGCCGCCACCTGGCGGGTCTGGTTGGACTGGATGCCGCCGATCGACACCAAGGTGTCGCAGCCCTGCTCGATGGCCTCGGGGATCAGGTACTCGAGCTTGCGGGTCTTGTTGCCGCCGAAGGCCAGGCCACTGTTGCAGTCCTCACGCTTGGCATACAGCTCGACCTTGCCGCCCAGGTGCTCGCTCAGGCGCTTGAGCGGGGTGATCGGCGAGGGGCCGAAGGTCAGCGGGTAACGTTTGTAGCGACTCAGGTTCATGGCATGGCTCCTTGTTGTTCGAGGTATCCAAGCACTGGGACGAAGGGAAAAAGCGGCGTGCTTCGATGGCTTCCATGCTAAGAAAAAACCTGAAAATTCGGGTTGCAAGTTTCAG
This sequence comes from Pseudomonas sp. NPDC089554, assembly GCF_050280645.1. NCBI lineage: Bacteria > Pseudomonadati > Pseudomonadota > Gammaproteobacteria > Pseudomonadales > Pseudomonadaceae > Pseudomonas > Pseudomonas sp. NPDC089554. Next base: position 13,031 of record NZ_JBNNVR010000007.1, on the reverse strand, counting down.
CACAAATAAGAACTATTGATTCGCAGTAACACCCTTACAAAACTCTTTGTTGTGAATAAAACCAGATGAAAGCAACAAATGATCGAGACACAAGCAAGCGAAAGGCTCCAGAGCCCATCACGCTTGATCGCACCGACCGCGCCATCCTGCACACCCTGCAACAGGACGCCTCGATCTCCAACGTGGCCCTGTCCGACAAGGTGAAGCTCAGCGCCCCGGCCTGCCTGCGGCGTGTCGAGCGCCTCAAGCAGGCCGGGTTGATAAAAGGGATCGTCGCGCTGCTGGACAGCGAAGCGCTGGAAGCGGGCATGGTGGTGTTGATCGGCGTGGTGCTGGACCGCTCCACCCCGGAATCCTTCGCGGCTTTCGAGGCGGCCGCGCAGAAGGTTTCCGGGTGCATGGAGTGCCATGTGGTGACGGGGGAGTTCGACTACTTCATGTTGCTACGCACCAAGGACAGCAACAGCTTCAACCGGCTGCATGCCGAACAGTTGCTGTACCTGCCGGGGGTGCGGCAGATCCGGTCGTTCATGGGGTTGCGCCAGGTGCTGTCGACCACGCGCATACCGCTCTAGATCGCGTCGCGGCCTTCGCGCCACGAGTTACAGCAACATCCGCCGATAGTCGCCCAGCAAGCGCACCAGGCAGGCATTGAAACGCCCCGCCTCTGCCCCGTCGATCACCCGATGGTCCCAGCTCAGGCTCAGCGGCAGCATCAGGCGTGGCACCGGCCCGCCCGCCTCCCACGCCACTACGGTTCGGCTCTTGCCCACGCCGAGAATGGCCACCTCCGGCGCGTTGATGATCGGCGTGAAATAACTGCCACCGATCCCACCCAGCGACGAAATCGTGAAGCATCCGCCAGTCATCTCGGCGCTACCCAGCTTGCCCTCGCGCGCCTTGGCCGACAGCTCGGCCATTTCCGTGGCGATTACCAGCACGCCCTTCTTGTCGACATCACGAATCACCGGCACCACCAAACCCTGCGGGGTGTCGGCGGCGAAGCCGATATGGCAGTACCCCTTCAGCACCAACTCATCGCCCTCCAGGCTGGCGTTGAAGCTGGGAAACTCGGCCAGCGCCACGCTGCATGCCTTCATCAGCAGCGCCAGCAAGGTCACCTTGGTACCCTTGCCTGCGAACTCCCGGTTGAGCTGTTGGCGGAAAGCCTCCAGCTCGGTGATGTCGGCATCGTCATGGTTGGTGACATGGGGAATGGTCACCCAGTTGCGGTGCAAGTTGGCGCCACTGAGCTTGCGAATGCGCGACAGCGGCTGGCGCTGCACCGGGCCGAAGCGGGCGAAGTCCACCTGGGGCCAGGGCAGCAGCCCTTCCAGCAGGCCGCCACGCGGGCTAGCGGCAGGCGCTTGATCGAGCATCCGTGCATGCACATGCCCATGCACATCGGCCTTGGTGATACGGCGGCGCGGGCCAGTCCCGGTAACGCCTGAGAGCGTGACACCCAGCTCGCGTGCCAGCTTACGCACCGAGGGTGAGGCGAACGGCAATTGGCTGTCCACCGGTGCTGGTATCGGCGCGGGGCTTGGCGCGCTGTCCACCTGGCGCTGCACGCTGGGCATTGGCTCGACCTGTGGCTCAAGCACCGGCGCGACACTGGCCACACCCTCGAGCAAACCAATCAGGCTGCCCTCGCTGACCTTGTCTCCCACCATCACACTCAGCGCCCGCAGCACCCCGGCCCAGGGCGCGGGAACCTCCATGGCGGCCTTGTCGGTCTCGACCACGATCAACGGCTGCCCGTCGCTCACCGACTCACCGGCACTCACCAGCAACTCGATCACCGCCACCTCTTTGTAGTCGCCGATATCCGGCACGCGAATTTCCTGGGAACTGCTCATGGCGTTACTCCATGCGAACGGGGTCGCCGCGCGGGCGACCGCTCGGAACAAAACGTAGGGAAAATGACGGCGGGCAACCCACCGTCAGTGGGGCAATGCGCTTAGCAGTTCCAGGGCGCCGGGGCGTCGACCTCGATGGCGTAGCGCGCGATGGCCTCGGCGCACACCTGCGCTGGCAGCACGCCTTCGGCCACCAGGCTGGACAACGCCGCCAGCACCACCTGGCGCCGGTCCACCTCGAAGAAGCCGCGCAGTTGCTCGCGGTTGTCGCTGCGCCCGAAGCCATCGGTGCCCAGGGCCACGAAGCGGTCCTGCAGGTACGGCGCCACCAGGTGCGGCCAGGCGCTGACGTAGTCGGTCGCGGCAATCACCGGCGCGCCCGCTGGCAGGCACTGGCGCAGGTGGCTGGTGCGCGGCTGCTCCAGCGGGTGCAGGCGGTTCCAGCGCTCCACCTCGCGGGCATCGCGGGCCAGCTCGCTGAAACTGGTGGCGCTCCACACCTCGCAGGCCACGTTCCAATCCTGCGCCAGCAACTGCGCGGCGGCCTGCACCTCACGCAGGATGGTGCCCGAACCAAGCAGCCGCACACGCCCCTTCGGCGCCTGCGCGGCATGTTCTTCCAGGCAGTAGAGGCCACGAATGATGTCGTCCTCGACGCCACTGGGCAGGCTGGGCTGAGGGTAGTTCTCGTTCATCAGGGTGACGTAGTAGAACGCATCCTCCTGCTCTTCGAGCATGCGCCGCATGCCGTGGTCGAGGATCACCGCGAACTCGCCGGCAAAGGCCGGATCGTACGCCCGGCAGTTCGGCACCGTGGACGCCAGCAGCAGGCTGTGGCCGTCCTGGTGTTGCAAGCCCTCACCACCCAGGGTGGTGCGCCCGGCGGTGGCGCCCAGCAGGAAGCCGCGGGCACGCTGGTCGGCGGCAGCCCAGATCAAATCGCCGATGCGCTGGAAACCGAACATCGAGTAGTAGATGTAGAACGGCAGCATCGGCAGGCCATGGGCCGAATAGCTGGTGGCCGCCGCTACCCAGGAACTGATGGCCCCCGCCTCGCTGATGCCTTCCTCGAGAATCTGCCCGTCGAGGGCTTCGCGGTAGCAGAGGATCGAGCCGATATCCTCGGGCTCGTACTGCTGGCCGACGCTGGAGTAGATGCCGATCTGCTTGAACAGGTTGGCCATGCCGAAGGTACGCGCCTCGTCGGCCACGATGGGCACCACGCGCGGGCCGAGGGTCTTGTCCTTGAGCAGGCCGCCGAGCATGCGCACGAAGGCCATGGTGGTGGACATATCCTTGCCCTCGGCCTGGGTGGCGAAGGCGCCATAGGCAGACAGCGGCGGCACCGCCAGGGTTTCGCCATGGCGTGGGCGCGACGGCAGGTAGCCACCCAAGGCCTGGCGGCGGGCGTGCAGATAACGCATCTCGTGGCTGTCGTCGGCGGGCTTGTAGAACGACAGGGTCTCGACCTGCTCGTCGCTCAGCGGCAGGTTGAAGCGGTTGCGGAAGGCGATCAGCGCCTCGCGGTCGAGCTTCTTCTGCTGGTGGGTGGTCATCTTGCCCTGCCCGGCCTCGCCCATGCCGTAGCCTTTCTTGGTCTGCGCCAATACCACGGTGGGCCGACCATCGGTTTGCAGGGCGGCAGCGTAGGCGGCGTGGATCTTCACCATGTCGTGGCCGCCACGCTTGAGGCGGTCGATCTGCTCGTCGGTCAGGCCTTGGGCCAGGCGCGCCAGGGCTTCGCTCTGGCCGAAGAAGTGCTCGCGGTTGTAGCGGCCATCCTTCGCGGCGAAGGTCTGGAACTGGCCGTCGACGGTGCTGGACAACGCCCGCACCAGCTCGCCCGAGGCGTCGCGGGCGAACAGGCCGTCCCAGTCCGAACCCCATACCAGCTTGATCACCCGCCAGCCGGCGCCGGAGAACAGCGCTTCGAGCTCGTCGATGATGCGCCCGTTGCCGCGCACCGGGCCGTCCAGGCGTTGCAGGTTGCAGTTGACCACCCACACCAGGTTGTCCAGCCGCTCGCGGGCGGCCAGGGTGAGCGCCGACATGCTTTCCGGCTCGTCCATCTCGCCGTCGCCGAACACGCCCCATACGCGGCGCTCGCCGGTCTGTTGCAAGCCGCGGTGCTCCAGGTAGCGCATGAAGCGCGCCTGGTAGATCGAGCTGATCGGGCCGATGCCCATGGAGCCAGTGGGGAACTGCCAGAAGTCCGGCATCAGCCAGGGGTGCGGGTAGCTGGAAAGGCCCTGCACACCGGCGCGGCGGGCGCTGATTTCCTGGCGATAGTGTTCCAGGTTGCTCTGGTCAAGGCGCCCTTCGAGGAAGGCCCGGGCATACACGCCCGGCGCCGAGTGCGGCTGGAAGAACACCAGGTCCGAAGCGCCCGGCTTGCTGCTTGCGCGGAAGAAATGGTTGAAACCCACTTCGAACAGGTCGGCGGCGCTGGCATAGCTGGCGATATGGCCGCCCAGCTCGCCATAGGCCTGGTTGGCCCGCACCACCATGGCCAGGGCATTCCAGCGCATGATCGAGGCCAGGCGCTCCTCGATGGCCAGGTCGCCGGGGAACACCGGCTGCTGGTCCACGCCGATGCTGTTGACGTAGGGCGTGCCGTGGGGTGGCTGCCAGTCGATCGGCGCTCGCCGGGCGAGCACTGTCAGCATGTCGAGCACCTGCCTGGCCCGCTCCGGGCCATCGTGCTCGACCAACGACAACAGCGCCTCGCGCCACTCCTGGAGTTCTACAGCATCGATTTCGTCTACCTGGAACACTTCGGCCAGACGGCCAGCGGCTTCTTGCTTGCTCATGACAGCGACTCGACCTCGGTATTGTTCTTGTTGGAATGGGGTTCAGGGCGCGAAGCGCTCCTCGAGAATCGTCTTGACCAGTGACCTGGCCACTTCCACTACCCGCACGACCTGCTCCTGCGCCTCGCCTTGGGCGGCCAGCGCAGGCTCCAGTTGCAGGCAACGCAGCTCGTGCCCGCACACCGACCCCAACCAGGCAAGGCGTACCGAGCCATCGCTTTCCAGGTCGAGCAGGTAGCAGCGCTTGGACACCGCCCGCAGCAGTTCGCTGGCCTGGCATTCGCCTGAGGCGTGGGCAACATCGGTGGCCAGCCAATTGGCCTGCAGGCCTTCCATGTCTTCCACCCGCAGGTGAGCGACCTCGTTCCAGTCGGCGATGGCGGCCTCCAGGCCTTGGCTGACGTCCTCTGCCAGCGCAGTGCTGGACACGATCACCACTGCCACCTCACGCGACGGTTCTTTCAGCCATCTTGCAAACTTGGAAATCGCCAGCATCGCTTGCTCCCTTTTGTTCGGGTTTGCGCTCACGGGGTCTGTATAAAAACGATACTCAGCAGATGAAGGAATTTCACACCTATTATTCGGACGTTTCAGGTAAATGTTTCCGATTTGCTACATAGTCTGGGTCGAAAACGAAATATTCATTGAGTCTTCAGGTATGCCAATTCGCACAAGCATGAGCTGGATCCGCGCACACTGGTTTCGGGCCGGATAAGAACACTGGCGCCCTCTCCTGATCCCTACCCCACAAGACCCTGCGACGTTGTATACGAACAATCGAATCGGGGGGTGGGGCTGGCGAGAATCAAGAGCTTGATTTGTGCTTATTTTGTGCGAAAATTATCCTCATAATCGACGCAAGTCACTCGGAGGTCATCAATGACCAGCAACGCATTATTGGAAATTCGCCCGACCAGTTTCGAAGCGTTGATGGAGTCGCTTCGTGAGGTGAACCGGGTGATGTTTTCTCCCGAGCGGTTCCTGAAAGTGTTTTCGATGGACCAGCAGACTTTCGCCTCGCGCGCCCACGTGCACCGCAACACGGTGCGCAACGCACCTGAGTCGGAGAAGATCCAGGCCTACATTCGCGACGCGGTTCGGGTGCTGCGTGCCGTGACCGACATGGGTACCGACATGACCAAGGCCATCTTCTGGTTCAAGAACGAACCCTTGTCGGTGTTCGATTACAAGACCGCCGAAGAGATCGTCAGCGAAGGCAGGACCGAGGCGCTGATCGCCTTCTTGCAATCCTGGGAAGCCGGCGCCCAGGGATGAAAATCACTCACCTGGAAAACCTCGACTGCTACCGCATGCACACACCGAAGTGGGCCATTACGCCCACTTCGGGCGCTGGTGCTGCAAGCCAGGGTGGCCGTGCCAATCGTAAGGGGCTCGAGGCGCTATACCTGTCCCTCGAACCCGAAACGGCCATCGCCGAATTCCAGCAGGGCAGCCCGTTTCTCCCGCCGGGCTTGCTGGTGAGCTACTCGCTCACGCTTAACCGTGTGCTCGACTTCACCAATGGTTACCACGAGAGCTGGCCAAGCATCTGGAAAGACTTTTTCTGTGACTGGCGAAAAATTCGCTTCAACGAGGGCGTCGAACCACCCAGTTGGCTAATCGGCGACCTGGCGTTGGAGGGCGATTATGCTGGCATTCTCTTCAGTTCCATCGCCAACCCGGGCGGTAGAAACCTGGTGATCTATACCGACCAATTACCTCTGCACGGCACCCTCGCTGTCAATGACCCCCATGGTGACCTGCCCAGTAATCAATCCTCTTGGAATCACAGCCAATAACCCTTGGGCTTACCCACGCGCCGGCGGCACTTGTAGCAACTGGCCACTTGATCGGTCTGAGCTCCATTTGGTTCACAAATTCCTGAACTGATTATTTATCCCCAGCGATTTTTCCTACCCTCGCTCCTCTCCAGAATCCCCTCACCATAATCACAATAACCGTGAGGCCACTCCCGTGGACCAGACCCTCCAGGTACGCCAGGCAGCCGCCGACCTCGTCGCCGCCTTCGCCAGCAACGACAGCACCCGCTACTTCGCCTGTTTCAGCGAAGACGCCACCTTCCTCTTCCACACCCTGCCCCAGCCGTTGCTATCACGCCGCGCCTACGAGCAGCTGTGGGCGCAGTGGCAGGCCGAAGGCTTCGCGGTGCTCGGCTGCCAGTCGAGCAATGCACAGGTGAGCCTGCAAGGCGAGGTGGCGATCTTCATGCACGACGTGGCCACGCGCCTGCGCATCAATGACGAGGAACTTGCCCTGGAGGAACGCGAGACCATCGTGTTTCGCCGTGTCGGCGAGCGCTGGCTGGCCTGTCACGAGCACCTGTCGGTCGCCTCGCCCGCCTGATATTTCGACCGCGGCCTTGCCGCACTGCCATCGCACCTACAACCACAACGAATCGCGCTGGAGCCCACCATGAGCCACTCGACCGGTATCGAGACCAATGGCGTCGAACAGATCCCCGACGACCAACGCCACGCCACCCCGCTGGACCTGTTCCGCCTGATCTTCGGCGGTGCCAATACCTTCGCCACCGCCGTGCTCGGCAGTTTCCCGGTGCTGTTCGGCCTGTCGTTCCAGGCCGGGGCCTGGGCGATCGTGCTGGGGGTTGCGGTCGGCGCGCTGATCCTCGCGCCCATGGGCCTGTTCGGAGCACTCAACGGCACCAACAACGCGGTGTCCTCGGGTGCGCACTTCGGCGTGCACGGGCGTATCGTCGGCTCGTTCCTGTCGCTGCTCACCGCCGTGGCGTTCTTCTCGCTGTCGGTGTGGAGCTCGGGTGATGCGCTGGTCGGCGGCGCCAAGCGCCTGGTAGGCCTGCCGGAAACCGACATGACCCTGGGCCTGGCCTACGGGCTGTTCGCCGTGCTGGTGCTGGTGGTGTGCATCTATGGGTTTCGCTTCATGCTGTGGGTCAACAAGATCGCCGTGTGGGCCTCAAGCCTGCTGTTCCTGCTGGGTATCTTCGCCTTCGCCGGGCCCTTCGATGCGGGCTTCGCTGGCAGCGTGAACCTGGGCCAGGCGGGTTTCTGGGCCGCATTCGTGGGCGCTGCGATCCTGGCCATGAGCAACCCGGTGTCGTTCGGTGCCTTCCTTGGCGACTGGTCGCGCTATATCCCGCGTGAAACCCCCAAGGCGCGTATCATGCTGGCGGTGATCGCCGCCCAGGCCGCGACCCTGATTCCATTCCTGTTCGGCCTGTGCACCGCCACCCTGGTGGCCAGCCAGGCGCCGGACTACATCGCCGCCAACAACTACGTCGGCGGACTGCTGGCAATCTCGCCGACCTGGTTCTTCCTGCCGGTGTGCCTGATCGCGGTGATCGGCGGCATGTCCACCGGCACCACCGCGCTGTATGGCACCGGGCTGGACATGTCCAGCGTGTTCCCACGCCTGCTCAGCCGCGCCGCTGCCACCTTGCTGATCGGCGTGCTGGCCATCGGTTTCATCTTCATTGGCCGCTTCGCCTTCAACCTGGTGCAAAGCGTGTCGACCTTCGCCGTGCTGATCATCACCTGCACCAGCCCCTGGATGATCATCATGATCCTCGGCCTGATCACCCGCCGCGGCTTCTACCACGCCGACGACTTGCAAGTGTTCACCCGCGGCCAGCGCGGCGGCCACTACTGGTTCCTGCACGGTTGGAACTGGCGCGGCATGGGCGCGTGGTTGCCCAGCGCCGCCGTAGGCCTGTGCTTCGTCAACCTACCGGGACAATTCGTCGGCCCCCTGGGCGAGCTGGCGGGCGGTATCGACCTGAGCCTGCCGGTCACCCTCGGCATCGCCGCCGTGCTGTACCTGATCCTGCTCAACCTGTTCCCTGAACCTGCTGGCGTCTATGGCCCGAAAGGCCCGCGCTGGGTGCGCTGCAAAAGCGCGCCGACAACACCTGTGACCACCGCCGAAATGGCCTGACCGGATACCGACCATGACCACACCCCACTACATCGACGGCCACTGGGTAGAAGGCCAAGGCAACGACTGCATCACGGTCAGCGACCCTTCCCTGGGGTTGCCGTTCGCCGAACTGATGTCGGCCAGCAGCGCCCAGGTCGACCAGGCCGTACGTGCCGCCCGCGCGGCCCTGCCCGCCTGGAAAGCCACCGCCCCTGCCGAACGCGCGGCCCTGCTACGTGGTTTTGCCGAGCAACTCGGGCAGCGCCGCGAAACGCTGATCGCCCTGCAGATGCGCAACAACGGCAAGCCGCGCCACGAGGCCGAGATCGACCTGGACGACGCCATCGCCACCTTCGCCTACTACGCCGAACTCGCCGAACAACTGCCGCAGAAAAACCGCGGCGTGCCGCTGGCAGCGCCGGGTTTCAGCGCCCGGACGCGCCTGGAGCCGGTGGGCGTGGTCGGCCTGATCGTGCCGTGGAACTTCCCGTTGGTGACCAGCGCCTGGAAGCTCGCCCCGGCCTTGGCCGCTGGCTGCACCGTGGTGCTCAAGCCGTCCGAGGTCACCCCACTGGTCGAACAGGCCTATGGCGAGATCGCCCAGGCCTTGGGCCTGCCCGCCGGGGTGCTGAACATCGTCAACGGCAAGGCCGAGACCGGCGCGGCGCTGAGCAGCCACAACGGTTTGGACAAGCTGTCGTTCACCGGCAGCAATGCCGTGGGCAGCCAGGTGATGCGCAGCGCCTCGGCGCAGTGCCGCCCGGTGACCCTGGAGCTGGGCGGCAAGTCGGCGATCGTGGTGTTCGACGACTGCGACCCGGACCAGGCGGTGGAGTGGATCGTCGCCGGCATTACCTGGAACGCCGGGCAGATGTGCTCGGCCACCTCGCGCCTGCTGGTGCAGGAGGGTATCGCCGACACGCTGCTACCGCGTCTGCAAGCGGCGCTGGAACAACTGCGCGTAGGCAACCCGCTGGCTGAAGACGATGTGGTCATGGGGCCGCTGACCAGCCAGGCACAGTGGCTGAAGGTTGCGAGCTACTTCGCCACTGCCCGCGAGGAAGGCCTGAAGTGCCTGGCAGGCGGCCAGGCGCTAGCGCGCGATGGCTGGTTCGTCGCGCCCACGCTGTATGTGGATGTGCCGCAGAGCAGCCGCCTGTGGAGCGAGGAAATCTTCGGGCCGGTGCTGTGCGCGCGGCGCTTTGCAACTGAAGAAGACGCCATTGCCCAGGCCAACGACAGCCGCTTCGGACTGGTGGCCACCGTGTGCAGCGCCGACCTCGACCGTGCAGAGCGCGTGGCCGATGCGTTGGAGGTGGGGCACGTGTGGATCAACTCGGTGCAGGCGGTGTTCGTCGAGACATCGTGGGGCGGCACCAAGGGCAGCGGTATCGGGCGGGAACTGGGGCCTTGGGGGTTGTCGGCGTACCAGTCGGTGAAGCATGTGACGCGTTGCCTGGGGTGAGTTAGATACTGACTTGGCGTAACGCAACAGCCCCGACATTTGCCGGGGCTGTTGCGTTTTGGGCCAAGCGTGGGGATCAAGCGCGCTGCTGGATTTCCCGCAGGCGATCTGCACCACCTTCGGCGACGCGTTGGCCAGCAGGAGTGCGCTCGTAACCACCTTCAGCGACACGCTGGCCGGCTGGGGTACGCTCGTAGCCACCTTCAGCGACACGCTGGCCGGCTGGGGTACGCTCGTAGCCACCTTCGGCGACCACTGGCTGCTGTGGCTTGCTGCTGACGGCGAAAGCGCTGGCGCTGGTAGCGATCAGGGTGGCGCTGAGGATCAGGGTAGTGATCGATTTCATGGTGGCGGCTCCAAAGTGTCCAAGTGCGATTCGGTTGAGTGGGGTGCCCTTGCTGCATGGGTTTAGATTAAGTTTCCCAATCGATTGGCGTTATCTGATTAGTGCCGCCGTTTTGCCTGATCCTGTCGCTGTTCAATCGGTGTTGCCGGGGCTGCGCGGCAGCCCCATTCCCAGGGCCGTTGATCAGTTCTGGTTGGCGTTGATGGCTGGGCGGATGTAGCTGACCTTCTGCACCTGGCCGTCGCTGTCGCGGTAGGTCAGGGTGGCGGTGCTGGCGTGGCCGGTGGTGGCCTTGGCGTCGACCGAGATCACGTGGTCGATGTCCAGGTCCATGCCGTACTGGTACGGGGTGGCGGTCTGGGCGAAGGTGCTGACGCTGGTGCCGAGGGTGAAGGTGGCGATGGCGATGGCTTTGCTGAAGGTCATGATCGTTCTCCGGTATCGTTGGGTAGTGGTGTCAGCGACTGTCGCTGCTTGAGACGTATATTGCGCGATAATATTTAGTGCGCAAAATATAATTCTACTATCGCCGTGATTAGCACAGCGCATCAGCGAGACTTTCTGCCGCCGCCCCTCTCTGCGTGGGAGCGGCCGCACAATGCCCTCAGGCAGCTTCCCCCCGCAGCACCTCACCCCGCTGCGCCCACTTGCGCACCGCCACATAGAACACCGGCGTCAGGAACAACCCAAACAACGTCACCCCCAACATCCCGCCAAATACCGTCACCCCCGTGGCGAACCGCACCTCGGCACCCGCGCCGTGCCCCAGCAGCAACGGCACGGAACCGGCGATGAACGCCACCGACGTCATGATGATCGGCCGCAAGCGCAGGTGGCAGGCCTCCAGCGCCGCCTGCACCGGGCTCATGCCGCGGTGCATTTCCAGCTCGCGGGCGAACTCGACGATCAGGATGGCGTTCTTGCACGCCAGCCCCATCAGCACCACCAGCCCCACCTGCACGAACACGTTGTTGTCACCGCCACTGAGCCACACCCCCAGCAACGCCGCGCACATGCACACCGGCACGATCAGGATCACCGCCAATGGCAGGCTCCAGCTCTCGTACAACGAGGCCAGCACCAGGAACACCAACAGCACCGCTACCGGGAACACGATCAGCGCCGCATGGCTCTGGTTGACCTGCTGGTAGCTGAGGTCGGTCCACTCAAGCTCGATGCCGCGCGGCAAGGTACGCTCGGCGATGCCTTGCAGCACCTCGATCACCTGCGCCGACGACAGCACGCGCGGGTCGGAGTCGCCAATCACATCGGCGGCCGGGAAGCCGTTGTAGCGGATCACCGGGTCCGGGTCGAAGGTCGGCACCACGGTGACCATCGAGCCGATCGGCACCATCTCGCCTTGGTCGTTGCGCGTGCGCAGCGCGGTGATGTCCTCGGCCTGCTGGCGCGCCGAAGCCTCGGCCTGGACCATCACCCGGTAGACCCGGCCGAACTGGTTGAAGTCGTTGACGTAGACCGAGCCGAGATAAGCCTGCAAGGTCTCGAACAAATCGTTCAAAGCCACACCCTGCGCCTTGGCCTTGCTACGATCGACGCGCACTTCCAGCTGCGGAATATTGGCCTGGTAGGAACTCACCGGGAAGGTCATGCCCGGCGTGCTGGCCACCTCGGCGGTGAACGCCTGCAAGGCCTGCTGCAACGCGCCATATCCAAGCCCCGCGCGGTCCTTGAGGTACAGCGAATAGCCCGAGCCATTGCCCAGCCCCTGGATCGGCGGCGGCATCAGCGCATAGGCGAAACCATCGCCGATGGCGGCGAAGCGTTCGTTGAGCTCGGCGTTGATCGATGCCGCGCTGCGGCTGCGTTCGCCGAACGGGTCGAGGATCACGTAGGAGGCAGTGACGTTCGGCGTATTGACCGTCTGCAAGGCGTTGAAGCCCGCATAGCCAGGCACGTAGGCCACGCCCTCGACCTCGCGGGCGATCTCACCCAACTTGCGAGTCACCTCGGCGCTGCGCTCAAGCGATGCGCCTTCCGGCAGCTTGGCGCCGGCGAACAGGTACAGCTTGTCCTGGGTCGGAATGAACCCGCCGGGCACGCTGTTGAACAGCCACGCCGTGGCCCCGAGCAAGGCGAAGTACACCACGAACACCGCGCCACGCCGCCCCAGGGTGCGTTGCACCGTGCCCTGGTAGCGCTGCGAGGCGCTGCCGAACCCTCGGTTGAATCGCGCGAAGAAACGCCCAAGCAGCGCGTCGATCACCCGGCTCAGGCGGTCGGGTGCCGCGCCGTGCGGGCGCAGCAGGCGCGCCGCCAGGGCAGGGGAAAGGGTCAGCGAGTTGATCGCCGAGATCACCGTGGAAATCGCGATGGTCACCGCGAACTGCTTGTAGAACTGCCCGGTGACACCATCGAGGAAGGCCATCGGCACGAACACCGCGCACAGCACCAGGGCAATGGCGATGATCGGCCCGGACACCTCGCGCATCGCCTGGTGCGCTGCCGCCAGCGGCTCCAGGCCCTCGGCGATATTGCGCTCGACGTTCTCCACCACGACGATGGCATCGTCCACCACGATGCCGATCGCCAGCACCAGGCCGAACAGGGTCAGGGTATTGATCAGCAGCAGGCGCCGCAGGATGTAAGCCAGCATGTCAGTTCGCCTCGTCCTGGGC
>NZ_JBNNVR010000006.1:0-103677 GCF_050280645.1 Pseudomonas sp. NPDC089554 | reverse complement strand
CACGTGGGCCAGGTAGCCCAGGCCCGCGCCGCCGTATTCTTCCGGCACGGTGATACCCAGCAGGCCCATATCACCGAACTTGCGCCACATGTCGGCGGGGAACTGGTTGTCGTGGTCGATCTGCGCAGCGCGCGGGGCCAGTTCGGCGGCGACGAAGGAGCGTACCTGGTCGCGGAGCATGTCGATGGTTTCGCCCAGGGCGAAATTCAGGCTGGGGTAATGCATGCGGGGGCACCTTGATTGTTCTTGGAGTTGGGTAACACCGTAGCTCAGCTGCGTCACTCCGAACCTTGTGGGAGCGGCGCTGGGAAGCGGTGCTTGGCTTTTAACCTTTACGTTAACGTAAACCTGCCTTTGCAGGCTGTCAATCGTTCGCCCGTCGCCATCCCCCAGCCCTTGTCTATCCTTGGGCTTTCACCGGTGGCTCCTCGCTCGGCGGGTCGCCCACGGTCGGCGGCATGGTCGGCTTGATCGGCAGCTCGTCCGGGTCATCCTTGGGCACCGGCGGTGGCAGCGCCGGGTCGTCGATGTTTGGGTCGGGTGTCTCCGGTGGAATGGGAATGTTCATGGCCTGGCCTCGCAGGGTGAATGAGAGGGTAGTGAAGGCTTTGATCCACGCCTGCGCCATTCGCTCATTTTTTTTGGAACCCCCCCGCGTTCGACGGCTCTGAACCCTTACCGCCTCAGCCAACAGGGAGCAACGACCGATGTCGCGCAATGAGCCCTTCGCCAGTGTGCCGATGGCCAACGACCACCCGGACCAAGGCATCAGCCTGTCCCAGGCGCTGCTGGCGCCGCGTATCGTGATCGAAGATGTCAGCCCAACGCTCGATGGCGGCACGTTCGCCGCCAAGGCCGTGGTCGGACAAGCGGTCGAGGTGTCGGCCAAGGTCTACAGCGATGGCCACGACCGTCTGGCCGTGATGCTGCATTGGCGCCAGGCCCACAGCCGACGTTGGCACTGCGTGCCGATGCAGTCGCTGGGCAACGACCTGTGGTTGGCCGAGATCACCCCGGTGGAACTGGGCGCGCATGTGTTCAGCCTGGAGGCCTGGGTCGACCCGTACGCCACCTATTGCTACGACCTGGAGAAGAAATACGCCGCCGGGGTCGATGTGAAGCTGGAGCGCGAAGAGGGCAGGCTGCTGTTGGGCAAGGGCATCGAGCGCGCCGAAGGGCCGCTGCGTGAACAGCTCGAGCAGTTGCAGCAACGCCTGCCGACACTCTCTGGCAACGAGCAGGTGGCACTGCTGCTGCACCCCGACACCGCGCTGCTGATGAGCCAGGCCGAACATCGTAGCTACCTCACCCGCAGCCCCGAGTGGCCGCTGGACGTCGACCGCGAGCAGGCGCTGTTCGCCAGCTGGTACGAGCTGTTCCCGCGCTCGGCCACCGACGACCCGCAGCGCCACGGCACCTTCGACGATGTGCATGCGCGCCTGCCGATGATCCGCGACATGGGCTTCGACGTGCTGTATTTCCCGCCCATCCACCCCATCGGCAAGCAGCACCGCAAAGGCCGCAACAATTCCCTGCAAGCCCAGCCGGGCGATCCCGGCAGCCCGTATGCCATCGGCAGCCACGAAGGCGGCCACGATGCCATCCACCCGCAACTGGGTAGCCGCGAGGATTTCCGCCGCCTGGTCGCCGCCGCCGCCGAGCATGGCCTGGAGATCGCCCTGGACTTCGCCATCCAGTGCTCACAGGACCACCCCTGGCTGACCGAGCACCCCGGCTGGTTCAGCTGGCGCCCCGACGGCACCATTCGCTACGCCGAGAACCCGCCGAAGAAATACCAGGACATCGTCAACGTCGACTTCTACGCCGCCGACGCCGTGCCCGGCCTGTGGCTGGCGCTGCGCGACGTGGTGGTGGGCTGGGTCGAGGAAGGTGTGAAGACCTTCCGCGTCGACAACCCGCACACCAAGCCGTTGCCGTTCTGGCAATGGCTGATCGCCAATGTGCGCAGCCAGCACCCGGACGTGATCTTCCTCGCCGAGGCCTTCACCCGCCCGGCGATGATGGCGCGCCTGGGCAAGGTGGGTTATGCGCAGAGCTACACCTATTTCACCTGGCGCAATAACAAGCAGGAGCTGCGCGAGTATTTCGAGCAGCTCAACCAGCCGCCGTGGAGCTTGTGCTACCGGCCGAACTTCTTCGTCAACACGCCGGACATCAACCCCTACTTCCTGCAAACCTCCGGCCGCGCGGGCTTCTTGATTCGCGCCGCGCTGGCCACCATGGGTTCGGGCCTGTGGGGCATGTATTCAGGTTTCGAGCTGTGCGAAGGCGCGCCGCTGCCAGGCAAGGAGGAGTACCTGGATTCGGAGAAGTACGAGCTGCGTCCGCGTGACTACACCCAGGCCGGCAACATCGTCGGCGAGATCGCCCAGCTCAACCGCATCCGTCGGCAGAACCGCGCCTTGCAAACCCATCTGGGCGTGGCGTTTTTCAACTGCTGGAACGATCAGATTCTGTATTTCGCCAAACGCACCCCCGAGCGCGACAACTTCATCCTGGTGGCGATCAGCCTCGACCCGTTCAACGCCCAGGAGGCGCACTTCGAGCTGCCGCTGTGGGAGCTGGGGCTGGACGACAACGCCGATACCCAGGGCGAGGATTTGATGAACGGCCATCGCTGGACCTGGCATGGCAAGACCCAGTGGATGCGTATCGAGCCCTGGCACCAGCCGTTTGGTATCTGGCGTATCGAAAAGACCCGGTAGCCCACACACAACCTGTAGGAGCGGGCTTGCCCGCGAACACCGGCATAGCCGGTGCCATGCACCGCGGAGCTCATTTCGCGGGCAAGCCCGCTCCTACACGAGCGCGCCGAATCAAGAATTGAAAGGAGTCGCACATGGCCAAGCGTTCCCGCCCGGCAGCCTTCATCGACGACCCGCTCTGGTACAAGGATGCGGTGATCTACCAGTTGCACATCAAGTCGTTCTTCGACTCGAACAACGACGGCATCGGTGATTTCGCCGGGCTCATCAGCAAGCTCGACTACATCGCCGAGCTGGGGGTCAACACCCTCTGGCTGCTGCCGTTCTACCCTTCGCCCCGGCGCGACGACGGCTACGACATCGCCGAGTACAAGGCCGTGCACCCCGACTACGGCAGCATGGCCGATGCCAAGCGCTTCATCGCCGAGGCGCACAAGCGCGGGCTGCGGGTGATCACGGAGCTGGTGATCAACCACACCTCCGACCAGCACCCCTGGTTCCAGCGCGCCCGCCACGCCAAGCGCGGCAGCAAGGCGCGGGACTTCTACGTGTGGTCGGACGACGACCAGAAATACGACGGCACGCGCATCATCTTCCTCGACACCGAGAAGTCCAACTGGACCTGGGACCCGGTGGCCGGCCAGTACTTCTGGCACCGCTTCTACTCCCACCAGCCGGACCTGAACTTCGACAACCCCCAGGTGATGAAGGCGGTGATCGAGGTGATGCGCTTCTGGCTTGACATCGGCGTCGATGGCCTGCGCCTGGACGCCATCCCCTACCTGATCGAGCGCGACGGCACCAACAACGAGAACCTTCCCGAAACCCACGACGTGCTCAAGGCCGTGCGCGCCGAAATCGACGCCAACTACCCCGACCGCATGCTGTTGGCCGAGGCCAACCAGTGGCCCGAGGACACCCGCCCGTACTTCGGCGAAGGCGATGGCGACGAATGCCACATGGCCTTCCACTTCCCGCTGATGCCGCGCATGTATATGTCGCTGGCCATGGAAGACCGCTTCCCGATCACCGACATCCTGCGCCAGACCCCGGAGATTCCCGCCAACTGCCAATGGGCGATCTTCCTGCGCAACCACGATGAGCTGACCCTGGAAATGGTCACCGACCGCGAGCGCGATTACCTGTGGAACTACTACGCCGAAGACCGCCGCGCACGCATCAACCTCGGTATCCGTCGGCGTCTGGCGCCACTGCTGCAACGTGACCGCCGACGCATCGAACTGCTCACCAGCCTGCTGCTGTCGATGCCCGGCACCCCCACGCTGTACTACGGCGACGAACTGGGCATGGGTGACAACATCTACCTGGGCGACCGCGACGGCGTGCGCACGCCGATGCAGTGGTCGCCGGACCGCAATGGCGGCTTCTCCCGTGCCGACCCGCAGCGTCTGGTACTGCCGCCGATCATGGACCCGCTCTACGGCTACCAGACCGTCAACGTCGAGGCCCAGGCCCACGACCCGCATTCGCTGCTCAACTGGAACCGCCGCCTGCTGGCGGTGCGCAAGCAGCAGAAGGCCTTTGGTCGCGGCACCCTGAAGATGCTCACGCCCAGCAACCGGCGCATCCTTGCCTATGTGCGCGAATACACCGACGCCAATGGCCACAGCGAAATCGTGCTGTGCGTGGCCAACGTCTCGCGTGCAGCGCAGGCCGCTGAGCTGGAGCTTTCGCAATACGCCGACATGGTGCCGGTGGAGATGCTCGGCGGCAGCGCCTTCCCACCCATCGGCCAGCTGCCGTTCCTGCTCACCTTGCCGCCCTATGGCTTCTACTGGTTCCTGCTGGCGAGCCGCGACCGCATGCCGAGCTGGCACATCCAGCCTGCCGAGGGCCTGCCGGAGTTGACTACCCTGGTGTTGCGCAAACGCATGGAGGAGCTGCTCGAAGCCCCCTCCAGCGACACCCTGCAAAGCACCATCCTGCCGCAGTACTTGCCCAAGCGGCGCTGGTTCGCCGGCAAGGAAGGGCCGATCGACTCGGTACGCATCGACTACGGTGTGCGCTTCGGCACCCCGAACAACCCGGTGCTGCTCAGCGAGATCACCGTGCGCAGCGAGGGTGTGGACAGCGTCTACCAGTTGCCGTTCGGCCTGCTGCCCGAAGAACAGATCAACAGCGCCTTGCCCCAGCAGTTGGCGCTGTCGCGGGTGCGCCGTGGCCGCCAGGTGGGGCTGATCACCGATGCCTTCGTGCAGGAGTCGTTCGTGCGTGCGGTGCTGGCGGGCTGCGAGGAACAGCTGCGCCTTGCCACCCCAAGTGGCGAGCTACGTTTCGAGCACACCGAACAGCTGGTGGCCCTGGGCCTGGATGAGCATAGCGAGGTGCGCTACCTGAGCGCCGAGCAGTCCAACAGCTCGGTGGTGGTGGGCGAAAGCGTGGTGCTCAAGCTGATTCGCCGGGTCAACCCGGGTGTACACCCGGAACTGGAAATGAGCGCCTACCTGACCGCCGCCGGCTTTGCCAATATCTCGCCGCTGCTGGCCTGGGTCAGCCGGGTGGATGAGCAAAACCAGCCGCACCTGCTGATGATCGCCCAGGGCTACCTGAGCAACCAGGGCGATGCCTGGGCCTGGACCCAGAACACCTTGGAACGGGCGATCCGCGATGAAATGGAGCCGCCCAGCAGCGAACCCGAGGCACACACCAATGCCCTGGCCGAGCTTACCGGCTTCGCCGCCTTGCTCGGCCAGCGCCTGGGCGAGATGCACCTGTTGCTGGCAGCGCCCAGCGATGACGAGGCCTTTGCACCGCAGGTGAGCAGCGCCGCCGACAGCGAGCGCTGGAGCCAGCAGGTCAGCGCTGAATTGGGCCGCGCCCTCGACCTGCTCGCCCAGCACCGCGACAGCCTCGACCCCGACAGCCAGGCCCTGGTCGCCGACCTGCAACAACAGCGTGATGGCCTGGCCCAGCACATCGACAACCTGGCCCGCCAGGCCCAGGGTGGCCTGCTGATGCGCGTGCACGGCGACCTGCACCTGGGCCAGGTGCTGGTGGTGCAGGGCGATGCCTACCTGATCGACTTCGAGGGCGAGCCTGCGCGCCCGCTGGAAGAGCGTCGGGCCAAGCACAGCCCGTACAAGGACGTCAGCGGTGTGCTGCGTTCCTTCGACTATGCTGCTGCGATGATCCTGCGCAGCGCCTCTAGCGGGGACCTTTCGCACGCGGCGCGCCAGGCTTGGCAGCGGGTCGCCCGGCAGTACTTGCACCAGTCGCGACATGCCTTCGTCGAAGCCTATGGTTTGGCCACGGCGGCCATGCCCCATGCGTGGGCGAAGGCCGAGGGCGAGCGTGCTGCGCTGGAACTGTTCTGCCTGGAGAAGGCGGCCTACGAGATCGCCTACGAGGCCGAGAACCGTCCCAGCTGGCTGGCCGTGCCCTTGCATGGTTTGCATGGGTTGATCAGCACCTGGGGTGAGTCATGAGTGACGGGCAACCTTTATTGAACACATGGAAAGGGGCAGTGAGATGAATGCAACAACGCGTGAAAACGGTGGCCTTCGGCAACGGGATATCGACGCCCTGGCCCGCGCCGAGCACGCCGACCCCTTCGCGGTACTGGGTACCCACGGCGATGGCGCCGGTGGTGTGTTCGTGCGCGCCTTCCTGCCTAACGCCTTGAGCGTGCGGGTGTTGGCACGCCAAGACGGGCGCGTGCTGGGCGAGATGCAGCAGGGCAGCCTGCCGGGTCTGTTCACCGCCCACCTGGGCGAGGCCCAGCCCTACCAGTTGCAGGTCAGCTGGCCCGGTGGTGAGCAGGTCACCGAAGACCCCTACAGCTTCGGCCCGCAACTGGGCGAGATGGACCTCTACCTGTTCGCCGAAGGCAACCACCGCGACCTGTCCGGGCGCTTCGGCGCCCAGCCTACCCAGGTCGAGGGCATCGACGGCGTACTGTTCTCGGTGTGGGCGCCGAATGCCCGGCGGGTGTCGGTGGTCGGCGACTTCAACAACTGGGACGGTCGCCGCCACCCCATGCGCCTGCGACACAACGCGGGTGTGTGGGAGCTGTTTGTGCCACGCCTGACGGTGGGCGAAACCTACAAGTTCGAAGTGCTGGGCCAGGACGGCGTGCTGCCGCTGAAGGCCGACCCGTTGGCCCGCGCCACCGAGTTACCACCGAGCACCGCGTCCAAGGTCGCAGGCCCCTTGCAGCACGACTGGCGCGACCACGACTGGATGCAGCAACGCGCCCAGCGCCACGCCTACAACGCGCCGCTGTCGATCTACGAGCTGCACGCCGGCTCCTGGCGTTGCGAGCTGGATGACGGCGGCGAGGTGGTGCGCTTCTACAACTGGCGCGAGCTGGCCGAGCGCCTGGTGCCCTACGTGCAGGAACTGGGCTTCACCCACATCGAGCTGCTGCCGATCATGGAGCACCCGTTCGGCGGCAGTTGGGGCTACCAGCCGCTGTCGCTGTTCGCGCCCACCTCGCGCTATGGCAGCGCCGAGGACTTCGCCGCCTTCATCGATGCCTGCCACCAGGGCGGCATCGGGGTGATTCTCGACTGGGTTCCGGCGCATTTCCCCACGGACGAACACGGCCTGGCACGCTTCGATGGCACTGCCCTCTACGAGTACGACAATCCCCATGAGGGCTTTCACCAAGACTGGAACACGCTGATCTACAAC
Source organism: Pseudomonas sp. NPDC089554 (assembly GCF_050280645.1). NCBI lineage: Bacteria > Pseudomonadati > Pseudomonadota > Gammaproteobacteria > Pseudomonadales > Pseudomonadaceae > Pseudomonas > Pseudomonas sp. NPDC089554. The sequence goes on along the minus strand of NZ_JBNNVR010000006.1, from coordinate 96,298 downwards.
CTCGGCCGCAACGAGGTGCGCGGGTTCATGCTGGCCTCGGCGCTGCACTGGCTCAAGCACTTCCACATCGATGGCCTGCGGGTCGACGCGGTGGCCTCGATGCTCTACCGCGACTACTCGCGCAAGGCCGGCGAATGGGTGCCCAACCGCCACGGCGGGCGCGAGAACCTCGAGGCCATCGACTTCATCCGCCAGCTCAACGACATTGCCGCCTTCGAAGCCCCGGGTGCACTGGTGATCGCCGAGGAGTCCACGGCTTGGCCGGGCGTCAGCCAACCGACCCAGCAGGGCGGCCTGGGCTTTGCCTACAAGTGGAACATGGGCTGGATGCACGACACCTTGCACTACATCCAGAACGACCCGATCCACCGCACCTACCACCACAACGAAATGAGCTTCGGGCTGATCTACGCCTACTCCGAGCATTTCATCCTGCCGATCTCCCACGACGAGGTGGTGCACGGCAAGCACTCGCTGATCGACAAGATGCCGGGTGACCGCTGGCAGAAGTTCGCCAACCTGCGCGCCTACCTCACCTTCATGTGGGCCCACCCGGGCAAGAAACTGCTGTTCATGGGCTGCGAGTTCGGCCAGTGGCGTGAGTGGAACCACGACCAGCAGCTTGACTGGTACTTGCTTCAGTACTCGGAACACCAGGGCGTACAGAAGCTGGTCGGCGACCTGAACCGCCTGTACCGCGAGCAACCTGCATTGCACGAACAGGACTGCCTGCCCCAGGGCTTCCAGTGGCTGATCGGCGACGATGCGGTCAACAGCGTGTATGCCTGGCTGCGCTGGAGCAGCAGCGGAGAGCCGCTGCTGGTGGTGGCCAACTTCACCCCGGTGCCGCGTGAGGGGTATCGCATTGGCGTGCCGTTCGGCGAGCAGTGGCAGGAGCTGCTCAACAGCGATGCCGAGCTGTATGCCGGTAGCAATGTCGGCAACCTGGGGGCGGTGGCCAGCGAGGCGTTGCCCAGCCATGGGCAGCCGTTGTCGTTGGCTTTGAACCTGCCGCCGCTTGGGGTGTTGGTGATGAAACCGGCCTGATTTGTAGGCAAGCCCGGCCCTTTCGCGGGCAAGCCCGCTCCTACAGGATTTGCGCTGAACCTGTAGGAGCGGGCTTGCCCGCGAAAGGGCCGCGCCTGCCTACCACCGCATCCTCACCCCCAGGCTGCCTATCAGCCCATTCAAGTCGTTGTCATCCACATCGCTGCTGTAGTCGGCACTGACGAACAGCGCCACCTTGGGCGTGACCCGCGCGACCAGTCCCAACCCCAACTCCACGGTCGCCGAGCTGCGCGAGCTGGAGATCTTGTCCACCTGATCGAGCTTCACTGCCTCGGCATTGCTGAAGTCGTACCACACGTTGGTACGCACGTAGGGCTCGATCGGCATGCCGCGCACTTCATAGCGCGCCGACAACTTGGCGCCCACCCGGCCACTCCAGCTTGGCTGGCTGTCGAAGGCCTGCAAGGTCTCGGCCTGGGCCTGGTTGCCGGGGAAGAACTGCTGGTTGATCAACTGCGCCTGGGGCTCGATCACCCAGCCGCCGCCCAGGCCGATGGGGTAGCCGCCCTCTACCGAGAAGGTCATTGCATGGCCGCTGTCGTCCAGGCGCTTGCCGTTCTCGCCACGGCCATTGACGTCGATGCGCGTGCCCATGGCCACCGCATCCAGGTGCCAGCCTTGGTCGTGGGTCATGCTCCAGTACACACCCAGGCTCTCGCCACTGAGGTTCACCGCATTGCGCTGCTTGTCGCCCAGCAGCGGGCGCATGCCGTTGAAGCTGCTTTGCAGGTTGTTGTGGCCGACGAAGATCCCGGCGCGGTGCACGTTGCCGCCAGCGGTTTCGCGTACGAACAGGTCCGGGCCGATCAACAGCTGCTGGCTGGGCGCTTCCAGTTGCGCAGGCGCAGGTTGGCGGCTGCCCACGCCAGGAAAGAACTGCGCCCACTGGCTGGCGGTGAGGTCGCTGGGCAGTGGCCCGTGACGCTCGGCCATGCGCTCGGAAAACGCCTGCAAGGTGCCAAGTCCCACGCCGCTGGCATTGACCGGGTCCAGCGACAGCTGCGGCATCAGCGGTTGCTGAAGCAGGTTGCCAAAGGCGGGGTCGTCGTTGAGTTCGAAGGCGAAGGTTTCCACCGGGGTTGCCAGAAGCAGCGACGTGGAAACCGCACAGCACAGACATTCGAAACGGGAGTGGATCGATACTCGTTTCATGGCGGGTCTCCTGTTTTTGTGGGTAAACAGCCAAGGCCTGGCGTGATGTCACGAGCTGTACGACACAAAAACAGTGGGCGACCCAAACCAGCGCGCGGGGCCTTTAGGCGCGCGCAAAGGCGCGTGCTAGAGGCTCGGCGCGAAATTTTCGCAGTGGGCGATATGTTCAGCTAAGGAGACGGCGGGGCTTGCGTCAAGAAACGGTGAAAAGAACGTGAAGGCGTCCTTGAGGGGGCTAATTCATTGAATCATTTGAAGATCGATGCGGCTATAGCGAGGAAGGTTCTTTGCCCGTCGCTCGCTATGCCGAAACATTGTTAGCACTTTGCGGGTTCGCGACGTCTTAGTCTTCTTCGCGCTGCAACGCCATCAGCAGCAACGAACGGCCCTGCACCTCGAACTGCGTTTCGAACGCCAGGTGTTGCGGCTTGCGCAATTGCGGCCGGTCGGTGTCGACCAGGCAGCTCCAGTAGTCGCCCTCCGGCACCGTCGGCAGCAGGAACGGCACGGTGTCGTGGTGGGCGTTGACGATCAGCAGCAAGGTGGCCTCGGCGCCGGGGCGGGCGATGCCGCTGACCTGGGCGCGGCCGTCCATGAGCATGCCCAGGCAGCGGCCATGGGGGTCGTGCCATTGCTCGACGCTCATCTCGCTGCCGTCGGGCGCAAGCCAGGTGACGTCCTTGACCCCGATCGCCTCGTTGTAGTCGCCAACCAAAAAACGCGAGCGGCGCAGCACCGGGTAAGCCAGGCGCAGCTTGGTCAGGCGCTTGACGAAGGCCAGCAGCTGCGTGCCGTCCTCGTCCAGGTCCCAGTTGACCCAGCCGATCTCGCTGTCCTGGCAATAGGCGTTGTTGTTGCCATGCTGGGTGCGGCTGAACTCATCGCCGGCGACAATCATCGGCGTGCCCTGGGCGAACAGTAGGGTGGCGAAGAAGTTGCGCATCTGGCGCATGCGCAGGGCGTTGATGGCCGGGTCGTCGGTGGGGCCTTCGACGCCGCAGTTCCACGACAGGTTGTTGCTGGTGCCGTCCTGGTTGTTCTCGTCGTTGTCCTCGTTGTGCTTGTCGTTGTACGACACCAAGTCACGCAGGGTGAAGCCGTCGTGGGCGGTGACGAAGTTCACCGAGGCATAGGGGCGCCGGCCACGGTTGTTGAACAAATCGCCCGAAGCGGTCATGCGTGAGGCGAAGTCGGCAAGCTGGCCTTCGTCGCCTTTCCAGAAGGCGCGCACGGTGTCGCGGAAACGGTCGTTCCACTCCGCCCAGCCCGGTGCGAAGTTGCCCACCTGGTAGCCGCCGGGGCCGCAGTCCCAGGGCTCGGCGATCAGCTTGACCTGGCTGAGCAGCGGGTCCTGGCGGCAGGCCACGAGGAAGCTGTGACGTTCGTTGTAGCCATCGTGGTAGCGGCCAAGGATGGTCGCCAGGTCGAAGCGAAAACCATCCACGTGCATTTCGCCGGCCCAGTAGCGCAGCGAGTCGGTGACCAGTTGCAGCACGCAGGGGTGGCTGAGGTCCAGGGTGTTGCCGGTGCCGGAGTCGTTGATGTAGAAGCGCTTGTCGTCGGGCATCAGGCGGTAGTACGAGGCGTTGTCGATGCCGCGCATCGACAGGGTCGGGCCCAGCTCGTTGCCCTCGGCGGTGTGGTTGTAGACCACATCGAGGATCACCTCAAGGCCCGCGTCGTGCAGGTGCGCGACCATTTCCTTGAACTCGGCGATCTTGCCGCTGGCCAGGTACTTGGGGTGTGGGGCGAAGAAGGCGATGCTGTTGTAGCCCCAGTAGTTGTTCAGGCCCTTTTGCAGCAGGTGCTGGTCGTTGACGAAGGCATGGATCGGCAGCAGCTCGATGCTGGAGACGCCCAGCGCCTTGATATGCCCGAGCAGCTCGTCGTTGGCAAGGCCCGCGAAGGTGCCGCGCAGGTGCTCGGGCACCGCCGGGTGGCGCATGCTGATACCCCGGGTGTGGGCTTCGTAGACGATGGTGCGTTCCCAGGGAATCTGCACACGCTGGCCGCGGCCCCAGGTGAACGCCGGGTCGATGACCTTGCACTTGGGCACGAATGGCGCGCTGTCGCGTTCATCGAACGACAGGTCGCCGTCGGGGTGGCCGATGGTGTAGCCGAACAGCGCTTCGGACCATTTCAGCGTACCCACCAGCTGCTTGGCGTAGGGGTCGATCAGCAGTTTGTTGGGGTTGAAGCGGTGGCCGTTCTCGGGCTCGTACGGGCCATGCACGCGGTAGCCGTAGATCAGGCCCGGGTGCGCATCGGGCAGGTAGCCGTGGAAGATTTCGTCGGTGTATTCGGGCAGCTCGATACGCTCGATTTCCTGCTCGCCGCTGGGGTCGAACAGGCACAGCTCAACCTTGGTGGCGTTGGCCGAGAACAGCGCGAAGTTGACGCCCAGGCCGTCCCATGTGGCGCCGAGTGGGAAGGGCAGGCCCTCGCGTAGGCGGGAGGGGGCAATGGCGCGGGTTTTCTTTGGGGTGCGGGGGCTCATGGCGGTCCTCTGTCAGCCTGGAATTCGGGGGGATGTGTGGGGCCGCTGTGCGGCCCTATCGCGAGGCAAGCCCGCTCCCACAGGTTCAGCAGCGTCCTTGTGGGAGCGGGCTTGTCCCGCGATCGAGGGCGTAGCCCTCGTGGGGGCCGGTCAGCCTGCTGCGGGCTTCTTGACGGCCCGCGGCTTCTTCTCGGCCGCAGGCTTGGCAACGGCGGCCTTGGGCGCAGCGGCCACCTTCGGCGCGGCAGCCGGTTTCGGCTTGGCCGTAGCCTTCTTGCGCGGTGCAGCCTTCGGCGCTATCGCCTCGGCCTCGGCCAGCTTGCGGGCCATTTCCCAATGGCGTTCTTCCTGGCCTTCGGGCTTACCCTCCGACTCCCAGATCTGATAGGCGAATTCGCGAACACGCTTTTCTTCGACACTCATCTCGACGCTCCTGAATGTTCATGCAGTTTCAAGCAACAGATTGACCGGAAAAGCCTCCAGCACATTGCTTAACAGCAGCTCTCTAGAAGGGCTGACAGCGGTGTGCGGGAAAAGTCCCGTGAAGTTGGCAGGTGACACGTCAAACGGCAGGATCAGCCGGGTATCGTCCCAGTTCTGTGCCGGGATCAAGGGGGTTGTGGCAGCCCCCAGCAGGCCGCTGGCCAGCCGGGGCACCACCACGATTGCGCGTTCGCCTTCGCCAAGGCGGGCGAAGGCCAGCACCTTGTCGGCGTGACGGCCGCGTGCGTTCAGCGGCAGGTAGGCGCCACGCTGGAACAACGCGGGGTGGGCCTGGCGCAGGCTCAGCACTTGGGCCACCAGCGCCTGCTTGATGCGCCCGTCTTGCCAATGACTGAGCAGCTCGCCCAGTGGCGCGGGCTCATTCAGGCTGGCCCGTCGGCAAGCGTAGTCCACCGGGCGGCGGTTGTCCGGGTCGACCAGGCTCAGGTCCCAGTATTCATTGCCCTGGTACAGGTCGGGCACGCCGGGAACGGTCATGCGCAACAGGCATTGGACCAGGCCATTGAGCGCACCGGCGCAGGCGTTGCGCTTGGCTGCCTCGGCCAGCGAATGACGCAATTGCTGGTGGTCGGCGTCGAGCAGCAGGCGGTCGACGAAGGCCGCGCATGCCTGTTCGTAGCCCTCGTTCGGTGCGCTCCAGCTGCTGCGCAGTTTGGCCTCACGCAGGGCCTTCTGCTGCCATTGGCGCACGCGCTCGGCGAACTGCTGCAAACCCTGCGAGTCGCCTTCGTCGAGGGTCAGCGGCCAGCTGGCCAGCAGGGTCTGGTACAGCATCAACTCGTCACCGGCGCTCGGCGCGGGGCCATCTTCCAGTGCCTCGCGCAGCGGCGCGGCCAGTTCCTGCCAGTGCGCCACGCGGCTGGTCAGCCAGTCGGCGCGCTCGCTCAGCACCGCCAGGCGCGCACGGCAGTCTTCGCCGCGCTTGTGGTCGTGGGTGGCGGTGGCCAGCAGGTTGCTTGGGAAGTCGTGCAGGCGGCGCTGGCATTCGTGGTGGAACTGCTCGGGCGTGCTGCTGAAACGCCCAGGCTCGAAGCCGACGTCGTTGCGCGAAAGCAAGCGTGCGCTGCGGTAGAACGCAGTGTCTTCAACCGCTTTTGCGGCACTCGGGGCAGTGAGTTGCTGGAAGCGCACGCAGGCGTGGCGCAGGTGCTTGCGTGGGCGACCCGGCGGCAGTTGGCGCCAGGGCTGGCCGCCGAGCCAGCGTTGCAAGTGATCGAGCAGCGGCCAGTCGGCTTCGCTCAATGACTGCCGGGCGCCGGCCAGGGCCTGCTGGAAGAACGCCTCGTCCTCGGCGGGGCGCCCGCAGGCATTGATATAGGTACGGTACACGGGGTAGTGCTCGACCAGCGCCTGCAAGGCACGGCGGATCGCCCCCAAGGTAAGGTCGCGGGTCATCAGGTCGTCACGCGCCACCTGCAACAACGCCTGGGCCACTGATTCGCAGTCGCCGGCCAGGCTGGCATTGAGCACCAGACGGCGAGCGTTGCGCACTTCTTCCTCGAACGGCGGCCGTTCACTGACCGTGGCCCACAGCTCGGTCAGCGGCGCTTCGCCCAGCGGGTCGTGCTGCACCAGCGACACCTGGTTCATGAACTCGTAGCCGGTAGTGCCGTCGGTGAGCCAGTCGCGGTGCAGGGTTTCACCCTCGCCGAGAATCTTCTCGACGTAGATCGGGAAGTGCTTCAGCGCTGCCGCTTGTGGCCTGCGCGCCAGCAGCCCGTCGACCCGCCGACGCAGGTTGCGGCAGTAGCGCCGTGGGTCGGCCAGGCCGTCGATATGGTCGATGCGCAGGCCATCGACCAGGCCGCGCTCGATCAGCTCGAACAGTTTGGCGTGGGTGGCCTCGAACACCACGGCACGCTCCACCCGCAGGCCGCCGAGTTCGTTGATGTCGAAGAAGCGCCGCCAGTTGATGTCATCGGCGGCGGTGCGCCAGCTGGCCAGGCGGTAGGTTTGGCGTTCCAGCAGCAGATGCAGGCGCTTGAAGCCTGCTTCGGTAAGGCTGTCAAAGGCGGCCAGGGCCGGTTCCAGGCTAGCCCCGGCATTCACCAAACGCGCCAGTTCCGCATGCAGGGGCTGGGCCTCGGCCAGCGGCTCGGCGGCTTCGTGCAAGGTGGTGAAGTGTTGGGCCAGGGCGCGCAGGCCAGGGTCTTCGGCGTGCTCCAGGATCCACCCGTAATCGAGCGGGCAGATGGGAAAACGGTGTTCATAGTGGGTGATTTCCAGCACGCCCAGGGCGCTGTCGAAGCACAGCGGGATCGTGCCTTCCTGCAACGCCACGCCGTAGTCGCTACCCAGGAAGGGCAGCAGCAACTGGCCGGCCAGCAACGGGTCGGCGCTGTGCCACTGGATGTCGAAGAATTCCGCATAGGGGCTGCGCCGACCCCAGGCCAGCAGGCTCTGCCACCAGGGGGTGTCGGCGCCGCCCACGGCCATGTGGTTGGACACGGTGTCGAGGATCAGGCCCATGTCGTGCTCGCGCAGCGTGCTCACCAGGCGCAGCAGCGCCGCTTCGCCGCCCAGCTCCGGGTTGACCTGGGTCGGGTCGACCACGTCGTAGCCATGCCGGGAACCGGCGCGTGCCTTGAGGATCGGCGAGGCATACACATGGCTGATGCCCAGTTGGGCGAAGTAGGGCACCAGGGGCACCGCGTCATCGAGGGTGAAGTCGCTGTGAAATTGCAGGCGCAGCGTGGCAGTCAAGGGCTTCATCGGTCACGCTCCCAGGCTTGTTCGCGGGCCTGGGCCAACAGCTCCAGGCGCCGGGCGGCGTGCGGGTCGTCGAGCAGCTCGGCCACGGGTTGGGCGAAACGCCGACGCCAGTTGGGGTGGCCGTCAGTGGTGCCGGGCAGGTTGGGTTGCTCGTCGTTGCCCAGCAGGTCTTCCAGGGGCACCAGCACCAGCGGCGCGCGGGTATGGCCGACATAGCGAATGGCGGCGTCGATCAGCGCATCGTTGTCTGCCTGCACGCCGTAGTTGCTTTCCAGGATGCGGCGCAGGCCCTCGCGCTCGGTCTGGCGTTCGTGGCGCCAGTGCAGTTCGGTGGCAGCATTGATCAATTGCAGGCGCTGTTGCCAGTCGATGTCGCGGTCTTGCAGCCAGCCGGCCAAGGGCGCCAGGTCGTGGGTGCCGGTGGTGGCCAGGGCGTTGTCGGGCCAGTCGAGGATCGGCTTGAACTGCCCCGGGGCGCTTTGCTCGAAGGGCAGCACGCGCATGCCCAGCACGGCCTTGTCCGCCAGCTGTTCGCGCAGGCCTTCGGGGACTGTGCCCAGGTCTTCGCCGAGGATCACCGCCTGGTGGCGCACCGACTCCAGCGCCAGCAGGCGCAGCAGGTCTTCCAGTGGGTAATGCAGGTAGGCGCCTTCGTTGGGCTTGGCGCCTCGGGGAATCAACCACAACCGACGCAGGCCCATGACATGGTCGATGCGCAGGCCGCCGGCATGGGCCAGGTTGGCCCGCAGCATCTCGATGAAGGCGCGGTAGCCATGGCGCTTGAGGCCCTGGGGCGAGAAGGCGCAGATGCCCCAGTCCTGACCTGCGCGGTTGAGGATATCCGGGGGCGCACCGACCTTGAGGTCGGCCAGCAGCTCGTCCTGGCGGCTCCAGGCCTGGCTGCCGGCACCATCGGCACCGACCGCCAGGTCCGCGATCAGGCCAATGGCCATGCCGTGGCTGCAGGCTGCCTGCTGGGCGCGTTGCAGGCCGCGCTCGGTCAGCCACTGGCAGAACGCCTGGAATTCGATACGCGCCGGGTAGGTGCCTGCGAACGCCTCGACTTCGGGGTGATAGGGGTCGTGCCAGGCGGCGGGCCAGCGGCGCCAGTCGGCGCCCAGGCCCTGTTCGACGGCTTCGGCCTGCAACACCTCGAAACGGCAGTGGTGCTCGAGGGCCTCGCCGCCTGAGGCGCGAAACAGCTCGAAGTCTTCGCGCAATGGGTGCTCGCCGTGGCTGAAGTCCTTGTACAGGGCGTGCAGCAATTGTTGCCGGGCATCGGCGGCGCGCGGCCAGTCGACCAGCGGCTGTTGCTCGAGGTCTTCCAGCGTCTGTGCCAGGTCACAGGCCTCGATGGCCATGCGTACCGCGCGCTCGCCAAGCAGCGCCGAGGGGCTGGCGTACAAGGTATTGAGCAGCAGCCGGCTGGAGGGAGAGTAAGGGCTGTAGTGCTGCTGGTCGAAGGCCGACAGGGCGTGGATCGGGCTGATGGCCAGGGCATCGGCGCCGCGCTCGGCAGCACTGCGCGCCAGTTGCTCCAGGGCCAGGCAATCGCCATAGCCGCCATCGCCAGGGCGGCGCAAGCTGTACAACTGAACAGCCAAACCCCAGCGCCTCGCCGGGGGCTGTTCGACGCTGTCATCCAGGCTGAAGCAGCGCGCTGGCGCCACGGCCACGGTGAAGGTGCGGCCATCGATAAGCAATTGGTGGTAACCCAGGGGCAGTTCGCCGGGCAGGTGCGCCTGGGCGTCCAGCCGGGTGGCCAGTTGGCTGCCGTCTTCCAGGGTGCAGTCCACCGCGCTGTTGGCGGCAAACCAGTGCGACAGCGCCAGCGGTATGCCCACTTCGGCAGTCAGCAGCGGCGGCAGGTGCTCGCTGTCTTCGGCCTGCTCCAGCGCCGCGAGGCTGTTGGCGATGGCGCGCTCGTCGTGGGCGGCGTGGCCGAGGGCTTCGAGCACCCGGCGCAGCACGTCGTCACTGACCTGCTGGGGGCGGTTGTTGGCATCGATCCAGTCACGGGCCAGGCCTGCGCGGGCGGCCAGTCGGTGCAGTGGCAGTTCGCTCATGGCGTCTCCAGGCCGGGGGCAAGCAGGCTGGCCACGCAGCTGTAGGCGGCCAGGGTGGAATCGGGGTGGGCGTTGTCGCTGCTGTCGAACAGGCGCCAGCGGGCATCGGGCAAGACCACCGGTTGGGGCTGGGGGGCCAGGTTCAGGTCGATGCGCAGCTCGCGGCCATCGCCCAGGCGCCAGCGCGCGGTCAGCGCCTGTTCGCCCAGTACTTCGCAGCCCAGCGCATGACAGCCCGGCAGGTGCGGGGTGATGTGGCGCTGGCGCAGCTCGAGCAGTTGCTGGTACAGGCCGTGCCAGCCCGCCAGGACATCCTCGGCGCTGGGGCGCGAGGCCTCGAAGGTTTCGAGGGCGTTAGGGTCGGGAATGCGTGCGCGCTGCGCCGGGTCGTTGAACGCCGCGAAATGGGCGAACTCGCCCCGGCGGCCTTCGCGCACGGCATCGGCCAGTTCATCGTGGAAATCGGTGAAGAACAGGAATGGCTGGCGGCTGCCTTCTTCCTCGCCCATGAACAGCAGCGGGATCATCGGCGCCAGCAGCAACAGCCCGGTGGCTGCGCGCAAGGCCTGGGGCGGGCACAGGCGGCTTAAGCGTTCACCCAGGGCGCGGTTGCCGACCTGGTCGTGGTTCTGCAGGAACAGGACGAAGGCGGTGGGCGGCAGGTGCGCGCTGGGTTCGCCGCGTGGCGTGCCGTGGCGGTTGGGCTGGCCCTGGAACACGAAGCCTTCGCCCAGGCAGCGGGCCAATTGGTCGATGGGGCGGTGCTTGTAGTCGGCGTAGTAGCCTTCGGTTTCGCCAGTTAGCAGCACATGCAGGGCGTTGTGACCGTCGTCGTTCCACTGGGCATCGAAGCCCTGTTCCAGCAGCGCGGCCTGGTTGTGCTCGTTTTCCAGCACCAGCCACACCTGGCGTCCAGGTTCGATGGCGGCACGTACGCGTTGGGCCAGTTCCACCAGGAAGTCCGGCTGGTCGATGGCGTGTACTGCGTCCAGGCGCAGGCCATCGATGCGGTAGTCGCACAGCCACATCAGGGCATTCTGGATGAAGAACTCGCGCACCTCGGGGCGACGAAAGTCGATGGCCGCGCCCCAAGGGGTCTGGCGGTCTTCGCGGAAGAACGGGCTGGCGTACTGGTGCAGGAAATTGCCGTCCGGACCGAAGTGGTTGTAGACCACATCCAGCATCACCATCAGGCCATGGCCGTGGGCCTGGTCGACCAGTTGGCAGAGTTCGTGGGGGCGGCCATAGCTGTTGTGCGCAGCGAACGGCAGCACGCCGTCGTAGCCCCAGTTGCGCTGGCCGGGGAACTGCGCCAGGGGCATCAGCTCGATTGCCGTGATGCCGAGTGCGGCCAGCCGTGGCAGTTGTTCGGCAACACCTGCGTAGCCGCCGAGCAGGCCGGCGTGCAGCTCGAGGATCACCGCTTCGTGCCAAGGCCGCCCACGCCACGGGTGATGCCAGGGGAAGTCGGCCAGGCTCACCAACTCGCTGGGGCCATGGACGCCCTCTGGCTGGTAGCGCGAGGCCGGGTCGGGCACGTCGTGTTCATCGTCGACCCGGTAGTGGTAGCGCGTACCGGGCGGGCAGGGCAAGACGGCGCTGAACCAGCCCGTGCCGTCGGGCTGCATCCGCACTGCCGCGTGTTGGTGCAGGTTCACGCTCACGCTGCGCGCATCCGGCGCCCAAAGGGCGAAACGCGCCGACGTGGCGTCCAGCAAGTGTGCGCCATGCTTGTGCATCGTTCGGCCCCTCGTTCAGTAGCGGCCGACGCGAACCTGGTGCACCAGCTCCTCGTACAGCCGGGCGTAGGGTTCCACCGCCTGGCACCAGTTGAACGGCTGGGTCATCGACAGGCAACGCATGGCGTGCAGCAGGTCTTTCTTGCCAAAAATGTAGAAGGCGCGGCTCAGGGCTTCGCGGTAGCTCTCGACGGTGGACTCGTCGAACAGAAAACCGGTGACGCCATTCTCGATGGTGTCGGCCAGCCCGCCCGTATTGCGTGCCACCGGCAGCGAGCCGAAGCGTTGCGCGTACATCTGGCTGAGCCCACAGGGTTCATAGCGCGATGGCATGAGCAAAAAGTCGCTGCCGGCGAACATGCGCCGGGCATCGGTTTCGTTGAAGCCGATATTCACCCCGATGCGTCCGGGGTGGCGCAGGGCCAGCTCGCGCATGGCCTGTTCTTCCTCGGGTTCGCCGCGCCCGATAATGGCGATCTGGCCGCCTTGCTCGACGATGTAGTCGGCCACGCCCAGCGTCAGGTCCAGGCCCTTCTGGTAGACCAGGCGCGAGACCACGGCGAACAAAGGCCCTTCGGACGGGTCGAGGCCGAACAGGGCACGCACTTCGTCGCTGTTGCGCGCCTTGCCTTCCCAGTCATTGAGGCTGAAGTTGTGTTGCAGGTGCTGGTCGGTGGCCGAGTCCCAGCTTTCATCGATGCCATTGGGAATACCGCCGAGCAGCCCTTGCTCGGCCTTGCTGGCCAGGAAGCCGTCGAGGCCGCAGCCGAATTCGGGGGTGGTGATTTCCCGAGCATAGGTGGCGCTGACCGTGGTGATATGGCTGGAATACGCAAGCCCGGCCTTGAGGAACGACAGCTTGCCGTAGAACTCCATGCCTTCCTGCTGCATGGCGTGCTCGGGGATCGCCAGCTCCGGGCTGCAGCCACGGTTGTACACGCCCTGGTAGGCCAGGTTGTGGATGGTGAACAGGGTCGGGGTTTTCAGGCCGCGCCAGTGCATGTAGGCCGGGGCCAGGCCTGCGGGCCAGTCATGGGCATGGACCAGGTCCGGCTTCCAGTGAATCATGCCTTCGCCCGCGGCAATTTCCGCAGCGGCCAGGCCCAGGCGGGCGAAGCGGATATGGTTGTCCGGCCAGTCGCGGCCATTGTTGGCGCCATACGGGGTGCCGTCGCGCAGGTACAGTTCGGGGCAGATCAGCACGTAGATGACCAGGCCGTCGGCGAGGTCCATGCGGCCGATCTTGCACGGCGGCAGCGCGGCGTGACCGCCCAGTTCGCCGACGATATGGATAGGGTTGTCGCTTTCCATCACCTGGCGGTAACCGGGGATCAGTACCCGCACATCGTGCAGGTGAGCCAGCGCCCGTGGCAGCGCGGCAGACACGTCGCCCAGGCCGCCGGTCTTGACCAGGTCGGCGATTTCCGAGGTGACGAACAGAATCTTGCGGGCGTTCGGGTTGTCGCGGCGCGGGGCGACGGGTGCCTTGCCTGTCGTGGCGAAGCCTGGCAGAAGGGGCTCGCGGTGTTCCGGGTTGAAGACATCTACGTGGGGTTCGACAGCGGCACTGATCATACTTCTCTCCGTCCTTATTGGCGGGTGGCGGGCACCCATCGCGTTATCTCGTGTTGGTTCTCTCTGATTCTCGGGTCTTCGTAGTGCTGTCCTTGCCCCTGGGTCGTGCGCACTGGCACCGTGCTATCGGCATTCCGGCCGAAGGCACCTGGACGGGTTGGGGTGGGTGGGTCGAGGCTGGGGAAGTCCCTTCGCAATGACCTACTTAATTCCTGACCTGCCCGCGTTTCGGAAAGTTCGACTTTTTTCCGTCGTTTCTTTCCGAGCAATTAGCGAGCCGAATGTCGAGTGTAGGAGAGGCGCAGATATAAAAGTGACCCACTGGTCACTTTTGTGATTGCCCGAGTTAGACGCAAACGTTGGCGCATGTCACAAGATGTGAATGGTGATGGCGGAGAAGCGTGGACGGCGTAGAGTCGCACGCCGCGTCAGTGCAGGCGCGCACTGTTTTGGTGCTTTTTTCTGCTCACAAAGGGGCGCCCGCCCAGGCAGCGGGCGGGCTGGGTTCAGCTGGTGGGCAGCAGCGATGAATGGTGCTGACTGATGAGCCAGCGCTGGCCATCGAAGTGGTAGGTAAAGGTGTAGCGCGCCGCCACCTGCTTGCCGGTGTCGGCGAACTGGAAGGTGTAGAGACCCGCCAGGGTGGCCACGTTACAGCCGACCTGCAGGTGGTGGCTGTCCAGCGACCCCGAAGGCCCCTCACGGAGGAAGTGACGGAAGTAGTCGACACGCGCCTCGGGCGTCAGGCGTGGGGTTTTCGAGACGGTGGGCAGAAGTACCGCGTCGTCGCTGTACAGTGCAGCCACCTTGGCTGCATCGCGGCTTTGCAGGCTATCGTTCCATTGCTTGAACAGGTCCAGCGCCTGGGGCCGATCAAGGGCCTGGCAGTGGGTGGGGGCGGCTTGGGCCTGCAAGGCGCAGGCGAACAGGGCGAGCGGGAGGACGTGCTTCACGAGGGGCATGGTGGGCTCCAGCAGGGCAGGCACCAGGAGGGTGCCTGCGGCGTGGCTCACCTTAGGTGCGACGCGGAGCGCGATGTATCGGCAGCGTCTCAGGCGCTCAGCGATTTTTCGCCGTCGCGCGACTGTTGTAACAGCAGGTTCAACTGGGCGACTTGCAGGCGCAACTGGTCACGTTCGTCTTTCAACTGGCGCAGTTCGTCACGGCGGATGGTGACATAGAGGGTCTGGGTGGGAGTGGCAGGCATAAAGGTACCCATGAGCACACCTCGCAATGTTGGCTGGTGACAGGCTTAAGCGTAGTCGCTTGCGGCGCGCATTCTGAATTCTTTCGCGGTCCTTGGGAACTTTTTTGTTTATGGTTGTCGTGCCGTTCGTCGCTGAACCCTCGGGCCAAGTGCTGGACTAATCTGAAAACCGCAATCGCGTTGTCATCCATTTCTAAGGGGAGCATCGGCACATGCAACTGGGAATCGTCGGGCTGGGCCGCATGGGCGGCAATATCGCAAGGCGGCTGATGCGCGCAGGCCACCGAACCGTGGTGCACGATCGCAACCGTGAGGCGGTGACTGGCCTTGAGGGCGAGGGCGCCCAAGGTGCCCACGACCTGGGTGCGCTGGTGCAAAAACTGAAGGCGCCGCGCGCGGTGTGGGTAATGCTGCCGGCGGGCGAGCCGACCGAGCAGACCATCGCGCAGCTGGCCGATTTGCTGGAGCCGGGCGATGCGATCATCGACGGTGGCAACACCTTCTATAAGGACGACATGCGCCGCGCCGCCGAGCTGGCCAAGCGTGGCCTGCATTATCTGGACGTCGGCACCTCTGGCGGCGTGTGGGGCCTGGAGCGCGGCTACTGCATGATGATCGGCGGTGAAAAGGCTGTGTTCGAGCGCCTCGAACCGCTGTTCAAGGCCCTGGCCCCCGGTGTCGGCGACATTCCCCGCACCCAGGGCCGCGAAGGCGAGCACCAGCGCGCCGAGCATGGCTATATCCACGCCGGGCCACCTGGCGCCGGGCACTATGTGAAGATGGTGCACAACGGCATCGAGTACGGCCTGATGCAGGCCTACGCCGAAGGGTTCGACCTGCTGCGCAGCAAGGGCGGCGATGAGTTGCCCGAAAACCAGCGCTTCGACCTCAACGTGGCCGAGATCGCCGAAGTCTGGCGCCGCGGCAGCGTGGTCACCTCCTGGCTGCTCGACCTCACCGCCGATGCCCTGGTGGCCGACCCGCAGCTTGCGCAGTTCAGCGGCTCGGTGTCCGACAGCGGGGAAGGGCGCTGGACCATCGACGCCGCCGTCGAGCAGGCAGTACCGGTGCCGGTGCTGTCCAGCGCGTTGTTCGCCCGCTTCCGTTCGCGCCAGCAGCAAGGCACCTACGGTGACAAGATCCTCTCCGCCATGCGCCTGGGCTTTGGTGGCCACGTCGAGAAGAAGGGCCAATGACTAAACAGACGACCCCCGCCGCCCCTCCTTGCACCCTGTTCCTGTTCGGCGCCAATGGCGATTTGGTCAAGCGCCTGCTGATGCCGGCGCTGTACAACTTGAGCCGCGACGGCCTGCTGGACCGCAACCTGAAAATCGTCGGTGTCGACCACAACACGCGCAGCGGCGAGCAGTTCGCCGAGCAGTTGCACGGGTTCATGGCCGAGCGCGACCAGGGTAAGGAGGGCGCCGCCAAGTGCCTGGACGAAAACCTGTGGGCGCGCCTGGCCAAGCGTATCGACTACCTGACCGGCGATTTCCTCGACCCGGCCACCTATGAGGCCATCGGCAAGCGTATCGACAAGACCCGCCACGGCAATGCCATCTTCTACCTGGCCACCTCGCCGCGTTTCTTCCCTGAGGTGGCGCAGCGCCTGGGTGAGGCTGGCTTGCTCGATGAAAGCGCCGGTGGTTTTCGCCGGGTAGTGGTGGAAAAGCCCTTTGGCACCGACCTGGCCAGTGCCGAGGCGCTCAATGCCTGTCTGCTCAAGGTGATGAGCGAGCGGCAGATCTACCGCATCGACCATTACCTGGGTAAGGAAACGGTGCAGAACATCCTGGTCAGCCGCTTCTCCAACGGCCTGTTCGAGTCGTTCTGGAACAACCATTACATCGATCACGTGCAGATTACCGCCGCCGAAACCGTCGGCGTGGAAACCCGCGGCGCGTTCTATGACAGCACCGGGGCCTTGCGCGACATGGTGCCCAACCACCTGTTCCAGTTGTTGGCGATGGTCGCCATGGAGCCGCCGGCGGCCTTTGGCGCCGATGCCGTGCGCAGCGAGAAGGCCAAGGTGGTCGGGGCGGTCCGTCCCTGGTCGGCGAAGATGGCCTTGAAGAACTCGGTACGTGGCCAGTACGTGGCCGGCAAGCAAGGCCGCAAGCGCGTGCCGGGTTATCGCGAAGAAGACAGGGTCGCCAAGGACAGCCAGACCGAAACCTACGTGGCGCTGAAGGTGATGATCGACAACTGGCGCTGGGCCGGGGTGCCGTTCTACCTGCGCACCGGCAAGCGCATGAGCGTTCGCGACACAGAGATCGCCATTTGTTTCAAACCCGCACCCTACGCGCAGTTCCGCGAAAGCGAGCTGGAGCGGCCCAAGCCCAACTACCTGAAGATCCAGATCCAGCCCAACGAAGGCATGTGGTTCGACCTGCAGGCCAAGCGCCCGGGCCCGGAGCTGGTGATGGAGAATGTCGAGCTGGGCTTTGCCTACAAGGATTTCTTCAAGATGACCCCGGCCACCGGCTACGAGACGCTGATCTACGACTGCCTGACGGGTGACCAGACGCTATTCCAGCGCGCCGACAACATCGAGAACGGCTGGCGCGCGGTGCAGCCGTTCCTCGATGCCTGGGCAGCGGGGGGCGAGGTGCATGAGTACGCGGCGGGTGAGGATGGCCCCGAGGCCGGGAACGAGCTGCTTAGCCGTGACAAGCGCGAGTGGCACGGCCTGGGGTGAGTGCCAGTGGGTTCAGCGCTGGCCTCTTCGCGGGTAAACCCGCGAAGAGGCCAGCACCGTAGTTCCATCATCGAAGGAGCCTGAATGCCAGCCCATATCGAAGACTACGCCCTGCTCGGCAACTGCCGCAGCGCCGCCCTGGTCAGCCGTGACGGCTCGCTGGACTGGCTGTGCCTGCCACGCTTCGACGCCCCGGCGGTGTTCGCCGCGTTGCTCGGCAACGAGGAAAACGGCCGCTGGCGCCTGGCGCCCAGCGACCCGGTCGAACAGAGCGAACGCCGCTACCTCGACGATACCTTGGTACTGGAAACCACCTGGACCACGGCCCAGGGCCGCGCCCGAGTGCTCGATTGCATGCCGTTGGGCGAGCACAACGCAGTGCTGCGCATTGTCGAGGGCCTGGCCGGGGAAACTGCTTTCGAAATGGACCTGGTACTGCGCTTCGACTATGGCCGCAGCGTGCCCTGGGTGGAAAAACTCGACCCGCTGACCCTGAGCGCAGTGGCTGGCCCCGACCGCCTGGTACTGCGCAGTACCGTTGGCCTGCACGCCCGTGATCACCACAGTGTCTGTCGCTTTCGCATCGGCGCTGGCGAGCGTCATGTCTTCGCCTTGAGCCACCAGCCTTCGCACCTGCCCGACCAGCCCGGGTTCGATGCTGAACAGGCGCTGGCGCAGACCCTCGAGCAATGGCGCGACTTCGCCAGCCACTGCCCGGAAGTCGGCCCCTACACCAAGCCGGTGCGCCGCTCGCTGTTGACGCTCAAGGCGCTGACCTACGCGCCCACCGGGGGTATTGCGGCGGCGGCCACCACATCGCTGCCCGAGCGCCTCGGCGGTGAGCGCAACTGGGACTACCGCTATTGCTGGCTGCGCGACGCCACCATGACCCTGTTGGCATTCATGAATCTGGGTTATTTCGACGAAGCCCAGGCCTGGCGCGAATGGCTGATGCGTTCGGTGGCGGGCAACCCCGAACAGATGCAGATCATGTATGGCCTGGCTGGCGAACGCGACCTGCAGGAATACACCTTGCCCTGGCTGGCGGGTTACGAAGGCTCCCAGCCGGTACGGGTCGGCAACGCCGCGGCCGGGCAGCGGCAGCTGGATATCTACGGCGAGGTGGCCGATGCCATGAGCCAGGCGATCAAGGGCGGCTTGCCGCGCCATCCGCGCAGCTCGGCCATTGCCCGGCTGATCATGCCCTATGTCGAAAGCATCTGGCGTGAGCCGGACGAAGGTATCTGGGAGGTGCGTGGCGGGCGCCAGCATTTCGTGCATTCCAAGGTCATGGCCTGGGTGGCCTTCGACCGCGCCGCGAGCTTGGCCGACGACACCGAGCAGGAGCGTGAGCGGGGGCAGCATTACCGCCAGGTGGCGGATGAGATTCGTCGTGAGGTGTGCGAGCAAGGGCTCGATGCCAGCGGCCAGTTCTTCGTGCAGGCCTACGGCAGTACCGAGATGGACGCCAGCCTGCTGCACATCGCCCTGACCGGCTTTCTGCCAGCGCGATCCGCGCTTCCTGCGCACGTTGGAACAGATCGAGAAACGCTTGCTGCGCAAGGGCTTGCTGCTGCGCTACGACAGCGACCGCTGCGGTGACGGCCTGTCGCCGGGGGAGGGGACGTTCCTGGTGTGTTCGTTCTGGCTGGCGGACGTGTATGTTTTGCTCGGCCGCCAGCAGCAGGCCGAGGCGCTGTATGCGCGTTTGCTCGGGCTATGCAATGACGTCGGGCTGTTGGCCGAGCAGTACGACCCGGTCGGCCAACGCATGCTTGGCAACTTCCCCCAGGCGTTCAGCCATATCGGCATCATCAATACCGCGCTGAACCTGCACCGGGCGCAGTGCCCTGCGAGGGACAGGGTCGAGGGTTGTGCCTAGGCTCTGTACGAAAAGCCTTGATACTTGGTCATGCTGCGTTGAAAACAGCCTCGGAATGCTCATTTACTCCAGTAAACTCCGCTTCCTCGGCTGTTTTCGCCTTGCCTGACCGGCGTCTCAAGCCTTTTCGTACAGAGCCTAGGGTTGAATGACCTCAGATCACCCCGCAGGCCATGCGGTCACCGCCACCGCCCAGGGGCATCGGCATGTCGGAATGGTTGTCGCCACCGGCATGCACCATCAGGGCGTGGCCCTTGATCTCGGAGAGCTTCTTCAGGCGCGGCGCCAGTACCGGATAGCTGGCCTTGCCGTCGGCGACCACGTAAAGCGCCGGCAGGTCGCCCAGGTGGCCGTTGGCATAAGGGCCCAGATGCTTGCCGGTCTTGCCCGGGTCGAAGTGCCCGCCGGCGGCGAGTGCCGCGACGTTCTTGCCATCTTTCGCTGCCGGTGCGCAGCTGCCGTTTTCGTGTACATGGAAGCCGTGGATGCCGGGTGGCAGGTCACTCAGCTTTGGGGTGAACACCAGGCCGTACTCGGTTTCGTTGATGTTGACCTGGCCGATCGGTGTTGCCTTGCCTTCGGCGTCGACCAGGTTGACGGGCACATCGAGCGACGCGGCGTGGGCGCCGAACGACAGGGTGCCTGCCAGGGCGAGCCAGAGATACTGTTTCATGGTGGCCTCTTTCAAGTATTGAAAAACCAATGCGCGATTCAACTAATAAGTGCGTCGAGCGCCAATGAGAATAGGCACTGAGTGAACAGACGTCCATGGTCAAATAACAATTGGAAAAAATATTCAGAGGCAGGGAATAAAAAGCGATGGCCAGGTGTTATGGGGCTTTGCGGTAGGGGATTTTAGCAATGAAGAAACTTTGAACTTTATTCAGTAATAAAAGTTCCAGTGACTTGTAAAATACTTCGACACAGCGCAGTGTATCTTTCAACAGGGACGACGGTAGTTGCGGACGATGCGATAACAGGAGGTTTCATGAACCCGTACAGCGAGAAAGGTGGCCTGAGCCAGGCCTGTTCAGGTGGGTTGCAGGTTGCGGCCGCTGGCGGGGGCTTTCTGGCTGTCGTTGAACTGCGCGCCAATCGTTTGCCTCGCCCGGGACAGTCTGCTCATCACGGTACCGATAGGCACCCCCAGGATTTCGGCGGCTTCCTTGTAGCTGAAGCGCTCCACCGCTACCAGCAGCATGACTTCGCGCTGGCCGTCGGGCAGGCCGTTGACCGCCGTGAGGATCTGCTGGTGCATCAGGTCGGTTTCCGGGGTAACGGCGGCAGGGTCGGTCACGCTTTCGATGACGCTGTCGTTCCATTCCGAGCGCGAGCGGCTGCGCACGTTGCGCGAGCGCACTTCGTTGATCCAGGTGGTGTGCACGATGGCGAACATCCAGCTCAGTGGCGAGGTGTCCGGCTGCAACTGGTGGGCGCGCTCCAGGGCCCGCACGCAGGCGAGCTGTACCAGGTCCTCGGCGTCGTGCCGGTCGCCCGAGATGCGCAGCGCGAAAGCCCATAGGCGCGGCAGCATGTCAGGGAGCAGTGCGGGGAGGTCGGCACCGGTGATCGACATAGTTCCTCGTTCTTGTACTGAAATGGACTGTGAAGTCATTTTTTCCATGCGGCTGTCGAAGCCCCGGCTGGCGGGTTCCTTCGCATTTCTTGGACTTTGCTGTCACCGAGCCGATACACTGCGCGGATTGTGCCACCACCTACGATAAAAACCTATCCGGGAGTGTGCCATTATCGATTTATACTGTGCATTGTGTCGCCTTTGGTGACTTGTCAGTCCCAGATAAAGCTGTTGTAGCGCACTAATTGATATTAATATGATGGCGACTGTTATATCCTAACACTCGCATCTCGGCCCACAAGGCTGCGAACAGGCTGTCCCGCAAGTTGAAGCACCATGAACAATGGAGACCCGGAATTGACCACGACCGTCGCGGATGATGCGCTGCTGATCGCCTATGTAGAGGGCGAGCTGTCGCCGCAACAGTGCGAGGAAATTGAGCAGCTCATGAACGCTTCGCCAGAATTGGCCGAGCGCGTGGCGCTGTTGATGTCGTCTGCGTTGCCATATTCCGAGGCGTTTGCCCGCCAGTCGATTCCACCGGTGCCGCAAAGCCTGGTGCGCAGTGTCGATGCGTTGCTGGCCCAGCATGGTGTGAGTAGCGCGGCGCCTGCAAGCGCGCCGTCGCAGCCGCCTGAGAGCCTGTTGACCCGGTTGTTCGGCCGCCCGAAATTCGGTTGGCTGGCGGTGGCGTTCAGCACCGGTGCCATTTGTTGTGGGTTGGTCCTGCAGGGCGGTTTTCTGGGCGGCGCAGCGAACACCGACAGCGCGCTGCAGCAAGCGCCGGTCGTGGCCCAGGTGCAGGCCTCGCCTTGGGTGACGCAAGCGGCCAACTACCAGCGGCTGTATAGCCGTGACACGATCAACCACGTCACCCTGCAGGTCGATGACATACGCAAGACCCTCGCTGACATCCGCGAGATCGACGGCATGGAGTTGCGTGTGCCCGACCTTAGCGCCCAGGGGCTGAGTTTCAAGCGCGTGCAGCGCTTGCGTTTCAACAACAAGGCCCTGATCCAGCTGGTGTACCTGCCGGAGCATGGTGAGCCAGTGGCGCTTTGCGTGATGAAGGAACCAAAGCCCGACCAATCCATCGCCGAGCTGGATGTCGCGGGTATGGATGTCGTGGTGTGGCGTCAGTCCCAACTGGGCTACGCGCTGATCGGCGCCCCTAAGGATGTCGATCTCAAGGCCGTGGCGCGGACGGTCGCAGAGCGTAGTTCCGGTCAGCTGTACACGGCCAAAGCGTCAGCGCTGTCGCCGTTTTTGCTCTCCGACATAGCCAGTGACCAGGTGCGGCCGCTCGCGCCCTGACCCTGGACTTGCGAATGCTTCGAATGCGCCTGCACCGTGCCCTCCCGGCCACGACCTTGAGCCTTTTCAAGGGCTTGGTCTGCGCGACAGTCGTCGCGGGTGCTTGCTGGGCGTCGCCCCCTGCGCTCACCTCCCATGCAGGCGCTTCGCGAATGGTCGACGCCTTCGAGGGCGCTGCTGGCCGTCAATACGCGGGTTTTCGCCGCAATCATGCCAAGGGTATCTGTATTACCGGGCGTTTCTACAGCAATGGCAACGGCACCGTGCTTTCCCGCGCGGCGTTTTTGCGTGCGGGGCGTTTCGATGTGCTCGGGCGTTTCTCGGTATCGGGAGGTAACCCGTCGGTCAACGATAACCAGGTATCGATGCGCAGCCTGGCCTTGGCGTTGGACAAGGGCGACGAGCACTGGCGGATGGCGATGAACTCCATCCCGGTCTTCCCGGTACGCACCCCCGAGGCCCTTTTGGCGCAGCTCAAGGCCTCGCTTCCGGGGCAGGGTGATCGTGCCGAGCGGCTGCACCAGTTTCGCCTCGAGCATCCCGAAGTGCAGGCCTTCGAGGACTGGTCGGTAGCGCACCCTCCCTCTTCAGGTTTCGACAACGCGCAATACTTCAGTGTCAGCAGCTTCCGCTTCATGGACGAGGACGGGCACCAGCGCTACGTACGCTGGCGCTTGCAGCCGCAGGCGGCATATGCACCGGTAAGCGCCGAGCAGCGTGCGCAGAACGACCCGGACGGGCTGTTCCATGCCTTGGTTTCGCAGCTGGCCGCAGGCCCCATGCGCTGGAACCTGATACTGACCGTGGCGCTGCCGGGCGATGCGGTAAACGATGCCACGCAGCAGTGGATCCAGCCTGGCCACCAGGAGATCGATGCCGGCGTGCTGGTGATCGACAAGCAGCAATCGCAGATCGACGGACCTTGTCGTGATGTCGACTTCAACCCGCTGATGCTTCCGACCGGCATTACTCCTTCGGACGACCCCTTGCTCAAGGCGCGTAGCGCGGCTTACGGAGAGTCCTACGTGCGTCGCTTGTGGGAGCAGAGCGCGCAGTAGGGACGTGAGTCAGGTCGACGACGCCGGGCAAAAAATAATTTCGCACCTGCCGGAATAAACCCCCCGCCCTATTTGTTATCCCCTCAGAACAAGCATTCCGATGGGGTACACCAATGCACCTTGCCGATCGCCTCGCCGACCTGGCCGAGCCGCTGAGCGCGACGTCGCCTTGCGGCGACAGCCTGGAGTACGACGCCGACTACCTGGCCCTCGAAGAAGAGGCCCTGGGCAGGCCGGAGGTCGAGTACGGCAATACCCTCAGCGAAGCCGTGGCGCCGGACTGGAAGCGCGTGCATGCCCAGGCCTTGGCCCTGGCCAGTCGCAGCCGCGACCTGCGCCTGGCCGTGCTGCTGACCCGCGCCGAGCTGAACCTGCGAGGTGTGCTGGGTTTTGCCGAGGGCCTTGCTCTGGTCGAAGCGCTGCTGACGAACCACTGGGAACACCTGCACCCGCAACTCGACCCGGATGACGACAACGACCCGCAGTTGCGCGTAAACATCCTTGCCAGCCTCTGTGAATCCACTGGCCTGCTCCAGGAGCTGCGTGAGTCGCCACTGGTGGTGGTGGCCGCGTTGGGCCAGGTGAGCTTGCGTGATATCGAGCTGAACAATGGCGAAGCGAGCACTGCCGGCGAGCAGCACAAAACCAGCGCCGCGATGATCGAGGCGCTGTTCCGCCAAGCCGATCAGGCGCTGCTCGGCGCCACCCTGGCGGCGCTGGAACAGGCGCAGTTGGGTAGTCAACGCATCGAGGCACTGCTGACCGAACGCGTCGGCTATGCCAATGCCATCGACCTTGCCCCCCTGTCGTCAATGTTGCGCCGCGCCGCCGATGTACTGCGCCAGCGCCTACCGCAACCGGCAGGCAGCCCGGCGCTGCCTGCCTTGGCAATGAACGACCTGGCTCCCGTCGCCACGCTGCACGGCGAAATCACCAGTCGCGAGGACGTGCGCCAGGCCCTGGACCGGCTCTGCGCCTA
Organism: Pseudomonas sp. NPDC089554; assembly: GCF_050280645.1. Classification (NCBI taxonomy): domain Bacteria; kingdom Pseudomonadati; phylum Pseudomonadota; class Gammaproteobacteria; order Pseudomonadales; family Pseudomonadaceae; genus Pseudomonas; species Pseudomonas sp. NPDC089554. The sequence goes on along the minus strand of NZ_JBNNVR010000006.1, from coordinate 72,271 downwards.
CTTCGCCACCCACGAGCCTGGCAGCCCGGTGCCGCTGCTGTTGCAGCGCGCACGCAAGTTGCTGGGGCTGAACTTCATCGAATTGCTGCAAGACCTGGCCCCTGACGGGCTGGCCCAGATGGCCCAGGTCAGTGGCATCCCCACCGACGAACGCTGATCTACAACCCCGCAGACAGGGCCGATCAATGCCCTGAACACCAGGAGAAGTCCCGTGGCAGAAAGCAGTCAGAAGTTCATCGCGCGCAACCGCGCACCGCGTGTACAGATCGAGTACGACGTGGAAGTCTACGGCGCTGAAAAAACCGTACAGTTGCCATTCGTCATGGGCGTGTTCTCCGACCTCTCCGGTACACCGGCAGAGCCCCTGCCGCCCGTGGCCGAGCGCAAGTTCCTCGAAGTCGATGTCGACAACTTCGACGAGCGCCTGAAGTCCATGAAGCCGCGGGTGGCCTTCCAGGTGCCCAATACGTTGACGGGCGAGGGCAACCTGCCGGTGGAGATCACCTTCCAGAACATGGACGACTTCACCCCCGGCGCCGTGGCGCGCAACGTGCCCTCCCTGGCTGCCTTGCTTACCGCGCGCAACCAGCTTTCCAACCTGCTGACCTACATGGACGGCAAGGTCGGCGCCGAGGAACTGCTGGCCCGCGTGCTGCAGGACCCCGCGCTGCTGCAGGCGCTGGGCAGTGCACCCAAGCCGGCCGACAGCCCCACCGACTGATCGACCCGAACCCCGAACGACCCGTACTCCGGCTGGGCCTTCACGGCACCGGCAGGTAGACCCTTTTGCCCAGAAAACGAGGGATGCTGCACATGTCCACCACCCAAGCGCACGAGGCAACGGCGCAGCCGCAGGCCCAGCAAGTCGACCTCGGTGACTTCGCCAGCCTCTTGAACAAAGAGTTCAAACCCAAGACCGACAAGGCCCGCGACGCTGTCGAAAGCGCCGTGCGCACCCTGGCCGAGCAAGCCTTGCAGGACACCCAGGTGATCTCCGGCGACGTGCTCGGCACCATCGAGGGCATGATCGCCGAGCTCGACCGCAAGCTGTCCGAGCAGGTCAACCATATCCTCCACCACGAAGCCTTCCAGTCGGTGGAGAGTGCATGGCGCGGCCTGCACTACCTGGTCAGCAATACCGAGTCGGACGAGTCGCTGAAGATCCGCGTGATGAACATCTCCAAGCAGGAGGTGCACAAGACCTTGCGCAAGTTCAAGGGCGTGGCCTGGGACCAGAGCCCGCTGTTCAAGAAGCTCTACGAAGAAGAGTATGGCCAGTTCGGTGGCGAGCCCTACGGCGCCTTCGTGGCCGACTACTACTTCAACAACAGCGCGCCAGACGTCGAGCTGCTGAGCCAGATGGCCAAGGTCAGCGCCGCCGCGCACTGCCCGCTGATCACCGCCGCCGACCCCAGCGTGATGCTGATGGAGTCGTGGCAGGAACTGGCCAATCCGCGTGACCTGACCAAGATCTTCCAGACCCCGGAGCACGCCGCCTGGCGCAGCTTCCGGGCTTCCGAGGACTCGCGTTACGTAGGCCTGGCCATGCCGCGTTTCCTGGCCCGCGCGCCCTATGGCGCCAAGACCAACCCGGTGGAGAACTTCGATTTCGAGGAAACCGTCCACAACACCGGGACCCGGGACTTCACCTGGGCCAACGCCGCCTACGCCATGGCGGTGAACATCAATCGCTCGTTCAAGCACTACGGCTGGTGCTCGCAAATTCGTGGCATCGAGTCTGGCGGTGCGGTCGAAGACCTGCCCGTGTATACCTTCCCGACCGATGATGGCGGCGTCGACATGACCTGCCCGACCGAGATCGCCATCAGCGACCGACGCGAGGCGGAACTGGCCAAGAACGGCTTCATGCCGCTGGTGCACAAGAAGAACAGCAACTTGGCCGCGTTCATCGGCGCGCAGTCGATGCACAAGCCCGCCGAATACGACGACCCGGACGCCACCGCCAACGCCAACCTGGCCGCGCGCCTGCCGTACCTGTTCGCCACCTGCCGCTTCGCCCATTACCTGAAATGCATCGTGCGCGACAAGATCGGCTCGTTCAAGGAACGCGACGACATGGAGGTGTGGCTGAACAACTGGATCGGTCGCTATGTCGAGCAGAACCCGGCCACCGCCACCGACCTGGACAAGGCCCGCAAGCCACTGGCCGGTGCCGAAGTGGTGGTGGAGGAGGTCGAGGGCAACCCCGGCTACTACCACTCCAAGTTCTACCTGCGTCCGCACTACCAGCTCGAAGGGCTGACGGTGTCGCTGCGCCTGGTTTCCAAACTGCCGTCGACCAAGGCCTGACGGTCAGTTCTTCGCAACCCAACCCATCCCCCCTGAATTAGGTAAAGACCATGATCCTGCTGAACTTCAAAGGTAAGAAAATCAAAGGCGCTTCGATCATCGACGAGCACAAGGAGTGGATCAACGTCGAGTCCTTGCGCATGGGTTTGGGTCGTGCCGTCACCATGAGTGGTGGTGGTACCGTCCGTAAGCCTAGCAACCCGTCGTTTTCGGAGTTCTCCCTGAACAGGTCGACCGACCTTTCCTCTGCCGACCTGTTCATGGAAGCGGCAGGTGGCATGAGCCTTGGCACCGCAGAGCTGCATTTCCTGCAGACCGTCGGTAGCGAGGAGAAACCGCAGGTATACCTCACGATCGAACTCGACGAAGCGATCATCAGTTCCTACTCGATCAACAGCAGCGGCGAGTGCCCGAGTGAAACCATCTCGATCAACTTCACCAAGATCAGCTACAAGTTCGACGCCTTCGATGGCAAGACGGTCAGCACCGGCACGCCGAAGATCTGGGACCTGAAGCTCAACAAGAAGGCCTGATGCCAGACTGTCGCCGTGGAGTATCGCCGATGACCGCCAGTGCTTTTTCCAGGGTGGCCCGACATGGCTGAGCTGACCAGCCGTGAGCGCTTGCAGCCCTCGTTGCTCGATCGCCTGAGCGACGATGCCCGCACGCAGTTGCACGAGCCGCGCGAGCAGCGGGTGTTGTCGATGCGCGCTTTGCGCAAGGCGGTGCTGCGCGACCTTGGCTGGTTGCTCAACAGCTGTGCCCTAGGGTGTACGCAAGACTTGACCGCGTACCCCCTGGCTGCGCGCTCGGTGCTCAACTTCGGCTTGCCGGACCTGTCCGGCAAGACCGCCAGCAGCCTCGATCCGCAGGCCTTGTGCCGGCTGATCCAGCAAGCCATCGAGCAGTTCGAGCCGCGCATCCTGGCGGGCAGCGTGCGGGTCACTCCGTTGGTGCCGCACAGCTCGCAGGCCAGCCACAACCAGGTGGCCTTCGAGATCCACGGCGAACTCTGGGGCCAGCCGTTGCCCGAGCGCCTGTACCTGAAGACCGAACTGGACCTTGAAGCGGGCAGCGTCAAGCTCTACCCCCTCGACGCTGGAGGTGTGCGATGAACACGCGACTGCTGCGCTACTACGAACGTGAACTGCAACACCTGCGTGAAGTGGGCGGCGAGTTCGCCCGCGACTTTCCCAAGGTCGCCGGACGCCTGGGCCTGGAAAGCCAGGCCTGCGCCGACCCTTATGTCGAGCGCCTGCTAGAGGGCTTCAGTTTTCTTGCAGCCCGGGTGCAACTGAAGCTCGACGCGGAGTTTCCGCGCTTTACCAACCATTTGCTGGAGCTGGTCTACCCCCATTACCTGGCGCCCACGCCGGCGATGACCGTAGTGCAGCTACAGCCAGACCTGGACGAGGGCAGCCTTGCCCAGGGTTTTACCGTGCCACGCGGCACGGCACTGCACAGCCTGCTGGGCAAGGGCGAACAGACTGCCTGCGAATTTCGTACTGCCCACGACGTCACCCTGTGGCCGGTGGTACTCAGCGAGGCGAACTACTTCGCCTGCTCCGGCCAGGTCGCTGGGGTCGACCTGGCCCGCCTGGGGCCGGTCAAGGCCGCCTTGCGCCTGCGCTTGAAAGTGGGCGCGGGGCTGACCTTCGACAGCCTCGGCATGGACAGCCTGATGTTGCACCTGCGGGGCGCTGAAGGGCTGGCCGGGCAATTGTTGGAGCAACTGTTGGGCCAGGCTGCAGGCATCATGCTGCAGCCGGTGCAGGCCGATGAGCGCTGGCATGCCTGGGTCGACAAGTCGGCCATTCGCGCGCAAGGCTTCGATGACCAGCAGGCGCTGCTGCCGGTCGGCCCACGCACCTTCCAGGGCTACCGGCTGTTGCAGGAATACTTCGCTTTGCCGCAACGCTTCCAGTTCGTCGAGCTGGCCGAGTTGGGCGCCGCGTTGCAGCGTTGCAGCACCACCGAGGTCGATGTGACGGTGCTGTTCAACACCTTCGCCCCCACCTTGGAGGGGCGTGTGAGTGCCGAGCATTTCGCCCTGCACTGCACACCGGCGATCAACCTGTTTCCCAAGCGTGCCGACCGGGTGCACCTGTCGGACCAGCAGGTGGATTTCCACGTGGTGCCCGACCGCACCCGGCCCATGGATTTCGAGATCTACCAGGTCACCGGCGTTACCGGGTACGGCAGCGGCAGCGATGCCCAGCAGCGCTTCGACTCGTTCTACCACGCCAATGACCTGCACACGCCCGAGCAGGGCGCCTGGTACCAGGTGCGGCGTGACCAGCGGGTGCTGTCCGAAGCGCAGCGCCGCCAAGGGCCGCGTTCGAGCTACGTGGGCAGCGAGCTGTTCCTGACCCTGGTGGACATCCACGAAACCCCCTACCGCAGCGACCTGCGTCAATTGGGTATCGACACCCTGTGCACCAACCGCGACCTGGTGTTGAGCATGCCGGTGGGCCTGGGCAAGAGCGACTTCACTGTTGAGTCTGGCGCGCCGGTGCAGGCGGTGCGTTGCGTGGCCGGGCCCACGGCGCCGCGGGCGTCGTTCGCCGAAGGGGAAACTGCCTGGCGGCTGGTCAGCCACTTGTCGCTCAACTACCTGTCGCTGCTCGACCAAGGCCAGGAGCAGGGGGCCACGGCACTGCGCGAGCTGCTGCGGCTGTACTGTGGCATCCACGATGGCCCGGCGCACAAACAGGTCGAAGGCCTGTGCTCGGTCAGCGCGCGCTCGATCGTGCGGCGCTTGCCGATCCCCGGCCCCATCACCCATGGCCGTGGTTTGCAGGTGTGTGTGACGGTTGACGAAAGCGCGTTCGAGGGCGCCAGCCTGTTCGTCTTCGGCGCGGTGCTGGAGCAGTTCTTCGCCAAGTACGTGGCCCTCAACAGCTTCACCGAAACCCAGCTGCACAGCACCACACGCGGCCTGATCATGCAGTGGCCGACGAGGGTAGGGCGATGCGAGATCCTCTAGTGCTGTTGCAGCGCCTGGCGCAGCAGCCCGCAGCGTTCGACTTCCACGCCGCGCTGCGCCAGCTCGAGTGCGCCTTCGCCGACCGGCCACGGATCGGCCAGGCCAGCCGCGTGGCTGACGAGCCCCTGCGCTTCGGCCAACAACCGTCGCTGGCGTTCGAGCCGGCAATGCTGGCCGGCCTGCAACCCGGCGACGGCGCCCAGGCCCCGCGACTGTTGCTGAATTTCTTCGGCGCCCTGGGCGCCAATGGGCCGTTGCCGTTGCACCTGACCGAATACGTGCGCGAACGCCAACGCAACCTCGACGACCCGACGCTGGCGCGCTTCCTGGACATTTTCCACCACCGCCTGATCAGCCTGTTCTACCGCGCCTGGGCCAATGCCCAGCCGGCGGTGAGCCTGGATCGTCCAGGCGCGGACCGTTTTTCCGACTACGTCGCTTCGTTGATTGGCCTGGGCATGCCTTCGCTGCAAGGGCGCGATGCCGTGCCGCAACGGGCCAAGCAGTACTACGCCGGACGCCTGGCGCCGCAGGTGCGCAATGCGGCAGGCCTGGCAGCGTTGCTCAGCGATGACCTGTGCATGCCGGTGCGTGTGCAGCAGTTCGTCGGCCACTGGATGGCGCTGCCTGCCGATGGCCTGTGCGCCTTGCGCAGCGGCCCGCGGGCTGAGCGCCTGGGCCAGGGCACGGTGCTCGGGCGCAAGGTATGGAATGCCCAGGGCAAGTTCCGCCTGCTGGTCGGCCCGCTGGACATGGCCCAGGTGCGCCGCCTGCTGCCAGGCCAGCCTGGCCTGCGTCGGCTGACCGATTGGGTGCGCCAGTACGCAGGCCTGGCCCTGGATTGGGACATCAACCTGATCGTCGCCAAGCAACAGGTGCCTGGCACGCGCCTGGGCCAGGGCACCCAGCTCGGCTGGAGCAGCTGGCTGAGCAGCGCAGCGCCCTTTGATGACGACCACCAGCTGCTCATCAATCCACGCCTAACCCCTTCCGTTTCCCCTTCACCGCAAGGATCAGATCATGGCTGAGATCAGTCGAGTAGCCCTGTTCGGAAAGCTCAACGGCCTGTGCTACCGGGCCATCGAAAGCAGCACGGTGTTTTGCAAGCTGCGCGGCAACCCCTACGTGGAACTGGTGCACTGGCTGCACCAACTGTTGCAGCTCGACGACAGCGACCTGTCGCGCATCCTGCGCCACTACGAGCTCGACCCGGCGCGCCTGGCCCGTGACCTGACCGCCGCACTGGACCGCCTGCCCCGTGGTTCGACCTCGATCAGCGACCTGTCCTCGCAACTGGAGGAGGGCGTGGAGCGGGCCTGGGTGCAGGCCACCTTGCTGTTCGGCGAGGCGCAGGTGCGCTCCGGCCACCTGCTGTTCGGCCTGCTCAAGGACCGCACGCTGCGCAATACCCTGCTGGCGATCTCCAGCGAGTTCGCCAAGGTCAAGGTCGATGACTTGGCCGAGCGCTTCGCTACATTGCTGGCCGATTCGCCCGAGGCGCACCAGCCGGCCACCGACGGCTTCCAGCTGGCACCGGGCGAGTCCAGCGGCGCATTGGCGCCCGCTGCGGCCAGCGGCCAAGCGTTGGGGCAGTTCACCGTCGACCTCACGGCCCAGGCCCGCGAAGGCACGCTGGACCCGATCGTCGGGCGCGACGACGAGATTCGCCAGGTCATCGACATTCTTATGCGTCGGCGGCAGAACAACCCGATCCTGGTGGGCGAGGCCGGGGTCGGCAAGACCGCCGTGGTCGAGGGCCTGGCCCAGCGCATCGTGCGTGGCGACGTGCCGCCGATGTTGCGTGAGGTGTGCCTGCGGGTGCTCGACGTTGGCCTGTTGCAGGCCGGGGCCAGCATGAAGGGCGAATTCGAGCAGCGCTTGCGTGCGGTGATCGACGAGGTGCAGGCCAGCCCCGTGCCGGTGGTGCTGTTCATCGATGAAACCCACACCCTGGTCGGCGCCGGTGGCGCGGCAGGTACGGGTGATGCTGCCAACCTGCTCAAGCCGGCGTTGGCCCGCGGCACGTTGCGCACCATTGGCGCGACCACCTTCGCCGAATACAAAAAGCACATCGAGAAAGACCCGGCACTGACCCGGCGCTTCCAGACCGTGCAGGTCGATGAGCCCGATGAAGCCCGCGCCCTGCTGATGCTGCGCGGCATCGCCCAGGGTATGGCCGGGCATCACCAGGTGCAGATTCTCGATGCGGCGCTGGAGGCGGCGGTGCGCCTGTCGCACCGCTACATTCCGGCGCGCCAGTTGCCGGACAAGGCCATCAGCCTGCTGGACACCGCCTGCGCGCGGGTCGCCATCAGCCTGCATGCCACCCCCGCTAGCGTGGACGACTGCCGCCGACGCATCGAAGCGCTGCAGACCGAGCAGGCGATCATCGCCAGGGAACGCGCCTTGGGCGTGGACACCGAGGCCCGTGAAGCTGCCCTGGATGTGCAGTTGGGTAATGAGCATGAGCGCCTGGCTGAGCTTGAGGCGCGCTGGGAAGGCGAGCAGGGCCAGGTGACGACGATTCTCGCGCTGCGTGCGGAGTTGAGCGAGGGCGGCGCAGCAGGCGATGCCTTGCAGGAGCTACGCCTTCGTCAGCAGGCGTTGGCCGAGGCCCAGGGCGAGTCGCCGCTGATCCTGCTGACTGTCGATGAGCAAGCGGTGGCGTCTGTCGTTCAGGACTGGACCGGTATTCCGGTGGGCCGCATGGTGCGCAACGAAATCGACAATGTGCTGAACCTGGCCGACACCCTGTCGCAACGCATCATCGGCCAGCCCCACGCGTTGGAGGCGATCGCCCGGCGCATCCAGACCGCCCGCGCCGGCCTTGACAACCCCGGCAAGCCGGTAGGGGTGTTCCTGCTCGCCGGCACCTCTGGCGTGGGCAAGACCGAGACCGCGCTGGCGCTGGCCGAAACCCTGTATGGCGGCGAGCACAACCTGGTCACCATCAACATGAGCGAGTACCAGGAGGCGCATACCGTCTCCAGCCTCAAGGGCGCGCCACCCGGCTACGTTGGCTACGGCGAGGGCGGCGTACTGACCGAGGCCGTAAGGCGCAAACCCTACAGCGTAGTGCTGCTGGACGAGATCGAGAAAGCCCACCCGGACGTTCACGAGCTGTTCTTCCAGGTCTTCGACAAAGGCTGGATGGAGGACGGCGAGGGCAGGGTGATCGACTTCAGGAACACTTTGATCCTGCTCACCACCAACGTCGGCACCGAGACCCTGGAGCGCCTGTGCCCGCGCGGCGGCACGCTCCCCGACCCGGACACGCTCGGCAAGGCACTGCGCGCGCCGTTGTTGCAGGTGTTCCCGCCAGCCCTGCTGGGGCGGGTGGTCGTGGTGCCGTATTACCCGCTGAGCGATGCCATGCTTGCGCGCATCATCGAGCTGCAACTGGGCCGCATCGAGCAGCGCCTGCGCGAGCGCCACGGTGTGCCGTTCAGCTACGACGACCAGGCGCTGGAGCTGATCGCCAGCCGTTGCACCGAATTCCAGAGCGGCGGGCGGATGATCGACGCGATCCTCACCCAGACGGTGTTGCCGAGCATCAGCCGAACCATTCTCGAGCGGATGATGCAGGGTCAGCCGATTACCGGCGTGCACCTTGGCGCGGCGCGGGGTGCTTTCACCTACACCTTCGCGGCCAGCGAGCCGTTGCAAGCGTGATGGGCATACCGTGATCTGAATCGCCCTCTAGTCCAACCCCTCGTCAATCCTGAGTACTTACATATGCCTGGCACCTATGTCTCCTGGAAAACCCCGTTCGCCCTGAAAATGCACCGGGTAGCCAAGTTCAAGCAACGCGCTGTGCTTCTGGGGAGTTCAGCGCCCCAGGGTATGCCTGGCGTGGGCAATGGCGCATGTATCGGCTTGGTCTTCGCCTGGCTGCGGCGACGCTTGCAGCAACCGACCGAAGCGCCCAAGGCGCGTGCGGAGCATCTGTGCCAGGAAGACACGCTGTACAAAGTCGATGTCGACTGCAGTTCGTTCAACGGCGGCTACAGGCACGCGGGAAGCAGAGTCGATCGTCTTCTGCGGGCAGCGCCGAACATCTGCGGGATGTCCGGTCGCTCGGCCGTGGAGGCGCAGGGCAAGGACGGGCTGGCGACATTGGTAGCGCATCTGGACGAGACGCTGCCGGGTTACTACATCCTGGAGTTCACCTACGAGGAAGTCCCTGTCTCCCACGGCTGTGCCTTGTATGTGGACGAGAACGGCATGAGTTTCTTCGACCCCAATTCCGGTGAGTATCGCATCGGCCACAGGGGCAAGTTGGCGTTCTTCCAGCAGCTTTATAACCATTACCGCAATTACGTCTCGAGCGAGGGCGTGAAGGCCGAGCGCACCATCGACGCGTTGTTCCTGGTGCAGTTTGGACGGATGTAACGCGCCTCGCGCCTCGCGTTGCGCGCTCAGTAATCAATTCAATGACAATCGATCGAGGTAGCAGATGCCAGTTGTGTCATGGGGGCTTTCTTGGAAAATGAAGTTGGATCGCGCCGCCAAGTTCAAGCAGCGTACGCATGTAGAAAACAATGCGCTCGATCGCGAATCGGGTGTGTGTGCAGGCGCTGCATTGATGTGGCTCAAACAATTACTGGAGCAACCGGCGGAGTCGCCCGAACAGCGCATCGCGTCTATATCGGACAGCGAACGCTGGTTTGAGATGAAGCGCATGCACGGAGAATTCAACACGGTCCGCCATGGCACCTACATGGACCGACTGAGGATTGGCATACCCAACGTTTGCATGCGCCAGACCGGACGCGAAAAGACGGCCACGGGCCGCCAGGGGGTGGAGGAACTGGTGACATTCATCGATGAGACCCAGCCGAGTCATTACGCGATGGACTTCAGCTTTGATGTGCCTGCGGGTATGAATGAAGACGATGTCTCCACGCATACCTGCGCCTTTTATGTCGCCAACAACCGCATGCGTTTCTTCGACCCAAACTTTGGAGAGTTCGAGGTCAACGGGAACATCAAGTCGTTCCTGCTCAAGTTGCATGAGCAGTACCGCACCTACGTCTCTCGCAAAGGGGTGCGAGTCGATCTGGTCATTGCCGAAATGCGTTTGATTCAGGTCGCCAGGTAAAGAGCGCTGCCAGGCCGTTGCAGGCTGCGTATCGAACTGATATCGCGCTTGAGCCCTCGATGCGCATACCCGTGTGTTGGACAGGCGCAATGCCGAGCCGGCTTTTTCCAGCCTCACGGGAATAAAACCCGCCTCCCGCCTGTTGTCCTCACGAACCCCGGCCTTCCTGCATGGCCGGACCTCGTGAGAAGGAAGCGTCGATGTCCTTTACCCAAGCCAACCGCGAAGTCGCCTTGACCTGTGCACTGGGCGCCGATGTGCTGTTGTTCCGGCGCATGGTCGCCAGCGAGGGGCTTTCGAGCCTGAACGAGTACCAGGTCGAGCTCTACAGCGAGCGTCACGACCTCGAGACCGATGAATTGCTGGCAACGCCCATGAGCGTCGCGGTGCAACTGCCCAATGGTGGGCAACGCCATTTCAGCGGCCTGGTCACGCGCTTCACCTACACCGGTGGCCAAGGTCGTTTCGCCACCTACCATGCGGTGGTGCGCCCCTGGCTGTGGCTGCTGACCCGCAGCAGCGACTGTCGGATCTTCCAGCAGCAGAGCGTGCCCGATATCGTCAAGGCGGTGTTCGCGCCCTATACCGTCGCCGATGTCGACAGCTCCGGGCTCAGCGCCAGCTACCCGGTGCTGGAGTATTGCGTGCAGTACCGCGAGACCGATTTCGATTTCGTCAGCCGCCTGCTGGAGCAGGAAGGTATCTACTACTACTTCAGGTGCAGCGCTGGCCGCCACACCTTGGTATTGGCCGACAGCTACGGTGCCCATGCGCCAGTGTCCGGTTATGAGCAACTGCGCTACCGCGGCGGCACACCTGCCGGGGACAGCGACGGCGAGGTGGTTCACGCCTGGAACATGGGCAGCGAGGTCGAGCCCGGCGCCTGGGCGTTGCAGGACTACGATTTCGAGAAGCCCTCGGCGAACCTGCTGGTCAAGTCGACCCAGGCGCGGGACTACGCCCAGTCACGCCATGAACGCTACGACTACCCTGGCCGTTACCGCGAGCGCCAGCGGGGCGAGGCCTTGGCGCGTCGACATCTCGAGGCGCAGCATGCCAGCTACCGGCGTATCGAAGGCGCCACGTGCGCGCGTGGGCTGTTCCCTGGCGCACTGTTCACCTTGGCCGAACACCCGCGCAGCGACCAGAACCTGCAAGTGCTGGTGACGGCTGCCAGCTATCAGGTCTCATCCGACACCTACGAGCCGACCGGCAAGGCGCGTGGGTTGCCGGTGCTCAACTGTCGCTTCAGCGCCGTGCCACGCCAGCAGGAATACCGCCCGCCCTGCGTCACACCGCGACCCCATATGCACGGCCCGCAGACCGCCAAGGTGGTGGGCAAGGCGGGGGAGGAGATCTGGACCGACCAGTACGGCCGCATCAAGGTGCAGTTCCACTGGGACCGCGAAGGTAAGAACGACGAAAACAGCTCCTGCTGGGTGCGCGTTGCCCAGGGCGGCGCGGGCAAGCGTTGGGGCAACCTGTTCCTGCCGCGCATCGGCCAGGAGGTGGTGGTGAGTTTTCTTGACGGCGATCCGGACCGCCCGCTGGTCACCGGCAGTGTCTACAACGCCGAGACCCTACCGCCCTACGCGCTGCCCGAGCACGCCACCCGTTCGACCCTCAAGAGCCATTCCTCCAAGGGCGGTGGCGGCTACAACGAGCTGCGCTTCGAGGACAAGAAGGGCGCCGAGCAGGTGTTCATCCATGCCGAGAAGAATTTCGACCAGCGTATCGAACAGGACGCCCTGGACTGGGTCGGTGGCGACCGCCATACCCGGGTGGCCAATGACCTGCGCGAGCGCATCGGCGGCGATCGCCACCAGCACGTGCTGGGCGACCGCACCGAGAAGGCCGTCGGCAGCGTGTCGCAGGTCGCTGGGCGCGACCTGCAACTGGACGCTGCCCTGAAGGCCAGCCTCAGTGGCGGTAAGGACGTGCACATCAAGGGCGGCATGAACGTGGTGATCGAGGCGGGCGCCAGCATCACCCTCAAGGCGGGCGCCTCGTTCCTGACCATCGGCCCGGCCATCGTCGCCTCGACGATACCGCTGCCGTTGCCCCAGGCCTCGGCCGCCGTCAACGGCCTGGTGCTGGCGTCGCGGCCTGGGCCTGCCGGTACGCCGTTGGAGCCCAAGGAGGCCGACGATGGCAAACAGTGACCCCCGCCACCCCCGCTTCTTGAGGAGCCCCCAATGCCTGTGAAACTGCTGGTCAAGCACTACCGTGGGCAGCCGCCCGCTGCTGAACTGTCCTGCCTGATCGACACGGTCGGCACCCTCGGCCGGGCAGTGGGCAACGACCTGGTACTGGACGACCCCGGCAAGTACATCTCCCGCGCCCACGCTCGCATCGAGCAGCGCCCGGAGGGCTACTACCTGGTCGATATCGGCAGCAACCCTAGCGTGGTCAACGAGCGCTTGCTGGGCCATGGCCGCGAGGCGCTGTTGCAGAGCGCCGATGTGTTGGTGATCGGCGACTACCAGATCGACGTCGCACTGCTCGATGAATCCACCAGCGACCCCGACCAGACCAGTGCCGACGGCACCCAGACCCTGGCCGTGTTCGTGCCGCCCGCGCCGCCCCAGCCGACACCGCTGCCGCCTTCGCAGCCCGTCGAGACGCCACGCAGCAGCGCAGGCTTCAGCCAGCCCCAGGTGCAGACCGATGCCCTTGCAGCTGCGAGCATCCTGCAGGGCGAGGCCTCGTTCGAGCCCTCGACGCCGCTGGCCGACCCCCTTGGCCTGGGCCTGCTTGCGGGCAGTGCGCCGCCTGCACTGTTCGACATGGCGCCAGCGCCGGTCTTCGCGGGCGTGCAGAGCGATCACCTGTCGCCGGAGCAGCATGCCTTGCCGCCTACGCCAGCGCCGCTGCGCGAGGAGTCTGCGCGCATTCCCGAGGACTACGACGCCTTGGCCGATCGCCTCGCCGAGCCCCCACAACCTCAACCTGTAGTGCCCGTAGAAGAGCCGCCAGCCCCTGTAGCCGCGCCGGTATCCAGTGACAGCGCGGTACTCGATGCCTTGCTCGACGGCCTTGGCCTTCCTCAGCTGCGCACCTCGCGCAGCCCGCAGGCCTTGGCCCGGCTGGTTGGGGAAATGCTGCGCGAAGCCACCGGCGGCACCATGGGCGTGCTGATGACCCGTGCCCTGACCAAGCGCGAGAGCCATATCGAAATGACCATGATCGGCGCGCATTCGAACAACCCGCTGAAGTTCTTCCCGGATGCCACCAGCGCCCTGAGCCAGATGCTCAGCACCGATGCACCGGCCTACCTGGCGGGTGTGCCGGCCCTGCGCGCGGCCTTCGATGACCTGCGCGCCCATGAGATGGCGGTGATCGCCGGCATGCGCGAAGCGCTGAGCGAGGTGGTGCAGCGCTTCGAGCCCGAGCGCATTGCCCAGGGCCTGGCAGCGCCCAGTGCGCTGCAACGCCTGCTGCCGTCGACGCGCCAAGCCCAGTTGTGGGCGCGCTTCAGCGAGCGCTACGCCCAGCTGGTGCGCGACGGCGACGAGGACCTGCAACGGATCTTCGTCGAGAAATTCTCCTCGGCCTACCAGCAGCAGGTCAGCCGCCTGCGCGATTTGCCCTGAACCTTTTTCACCTGCCTACGCGAGACCCAATTCATGTCCTGGAACAGCAAAGTCGTCTGGTCGGAAGGCATGCTCTTGCAGCCCCAGCACCTGCAACAGCACGACCGTTTCCTCAACGCCCAGCTGCAAGCCCGCGTCGCGGCCCTGCGCCCCTATGCCTGGGGCTTCTCGCACCTGGAGATCGACGAGCAACACCTGGCGTTCGGCAAGTTGGCGCTCAAGGCCTACAGCGGCGTGCTGCCGGACGGCACGCCGGTGGGCCTGCCGTTCGACGAGATGCCGGCGCCGCTGGAAATTCCCAGTGATGCCCGTGACCTGACCGTGGTGCTGGCCTTGCCCACCGCGCGCCATGGGGTAACCGAGGTGGACGACCGCACCAGCGCCGAGAACTTCGCCCGCCATCGCGCCGTCGAGTACGAGGCCTGGGACAGCAACGGCCTGGACAACAGCGCACTGATGAATGTCGGCAAGCTACGCCTGCGCCTGGCCAACGCCCGCGATGTGGCCGATGCCCACGCCACCCTGGGGGTGGCGCGGGTGCTGGAGCGGCGTGCCGACCAGTCCCTGGTGCTTGACCCGCAGTACTGCCCGCCGGTGCTGCAAGTGTCCGCCGCGCCGCGCCTGGCGCAATTTGTCGAGGAACTGCTGGGGCTGTTGCAGCAACGTGCCGACGCCATGGCCACGCGCCTGGTCCAGCCGGGCGCCAGCGGCGCTGCGGAGATTGCCGACTTCCTGCTGCTGCAACTGCTCAACCGCAGCGAGCCGCTGGTACGCCACCTGGCGGGCATGAGCGGCCTGCACCCCGAGGCGCTGTACCGGGAACTGACCCAGCTGGCAGGAGAGCTGGCCACCTTCACCGACACTGAAAAACGTGCCAGCCGTTACCCGGCGTACCGCCACGATGCCCTGGCCGAAACCTTCGCACCGCTGTTGCTCGACCTGCGCCGCACCTTGGCCACGGTGATCGATGCGCGGGCCATCCAGATACCGCTGGAAGAGCGCCAGTTCGGCATTCGCGTGGCCGTGCTGCCCGAGCGTGCCTTGCTCGGCTCGGCCACCTTCGTGCTGGCGGTGCACGCGCAGATGCCCAGCGAGGCCCTGCGTGCCGGCTTCCCGCCGCAGGTCAAGCTGGGCTCGGTGGAGAAGATCCGCGACATGGTCAACCTGCAATTGCCCGGCATCGGCCTGCGGCCCTTGCCGGTGGCGCCACGGCAGCTGCCGTTCCACGCCGGCTACAGCTACTTCGAGCTCGACCGCAGCAGCGAGTACTGGCAGCAACTGAACCAGTCGGCCGGCTTCGCCCTGCACGTGGCCGGCACGTTCCCGGGGCTGCAGATGCAGTTCTGGGCTATCCGCAACGCCTGATCGACCCCACAGGTACACGACATGAACGACTCCCTGGACCTCGGGCACGACCCGGACCACACCGTGGTGCTGCTGCCCACCCCCGGTGGTCGGCGCGTGGAGGGCGCGCGGGCGGCGCAGGCTGGCGACGCCCCGCCGCAGGCCCCGCTGGTGCGTGGCGAGGGGCTCAACCCGCTGGTGCGCGCCGCCAACCCCTTGCTCGACCTGGTGGTGCCTCTGCGCAGCCTGACCCAGGCCCCGGACATGCAAGCCCTGCGCGAGCGCCTGGTGCAGGCGATCCAGCAGTTCGAGGCGCAGGCCCGCGCCAGCCGGGTCGACCCGCAGACCCTCGCTGCGGCGCGCTATGCGCTGTGCACGCTGATCGACGAAACCATCTCCAGCACACCCTGGGGCGCTGGGGTGTGGAACAGCCGTAGCCTGTTGGTGACTTTCCACAACGAGGCCTGGGGTGGCGAGAAGTACTTCATGATCCTGCAACGCTTGAGCCTGGATGCGCGCACCCACCTCGACGTGCTGGAACTGATGTACCTGTGCTTGGCCCTGGGCCTGGAGGGGCGCTACCGGGTACTTGAGCGCGGCTTCGACCAGCTGGCGGTGCTGCGTGAGCGCCTGCTCGAGATGATCCGCCAGCAACGTGGCGAACGCGAGCAGGACCTTTCGCCACACTGGCGCGGCGAGGCGTCGGCGCCTGCCTCGATGCTGCGCGGGGTGCCCCTGTGGGTGGTGGCGGCGCTGGCCGCCGTGCTGCTGGCGCTGCTGCAACTGACCGGCAACTGGCTGCTCAACCGCACCTCGGACCCGGTGTTCGCGCAGATGGGCGAGGTTCGCCTGGCCTCGCCATTGAAGGTCGCAAGCCCCGCTGGGCCGCCACCGGTGCGGGTATCGGGGTTCCTCGCCGAAGAGATCGCCCAGGGCCTGGTCAGCGTGCGTGAGACCGCCGACCGCTCGGTGATCACTTTGCGCGGCGATGGCGTGTTCGCCTCGGGCAGTGCCGAGGTGTCGAGCAACTTCCAGGGCCTGATGGCACGTATCGGCGAGGCCCTGGCGACCGTGCCGGGCGAGGTCCTGGTGGTCGGCCACACCGACAACCAGCGGCCTTCGCCGACGGCCAGGCTGTCGTCCAACTTCGACCTTTCCAAGGCCCGCGCCAACAGCGTGGCGCGCCTGCTGGGCGAGCGCGCAGGGCCTGCCGCGCGCTACCGCAGCGAAGGGCGCGGCGAAAGCGAGCCGCTGGTGGCCAACGATTCGGCGGCCAACCGCGCACGCAACCGACGCGTGGATATCACCGTGCTTGTTCCTGCCCAACCGCAATGAGAGCCCAGCCATGTCTTTGCTGATTTCCCTGTTCGATGGTCTCAAGCGTGGCCTGCGCTGGTTGGCGCGCTCCTGGCTGCTGTCGCTGCTTGGCGTGCTGTTACTGGCGTTGTTGGTCTGGTACGAGGGGCCGCTGCTGTCGTTCGATGGGCGTGAGCCGCTGGCCTCGGAGCGCGCGCGTGGCTGGGCGATCGCGGTGCTGGTCGTGTTGTGGCTGGGCTACTTCGGCTGGCGCGCGTTCAGTGCCTGGCGGGCCAACCGCTTGCTGATGGCCGGCGTCGCCAACGCGCAGACGCCCGAGCAGCAGGCGGCGGCCCGCCAGTCGCAAGCCGATGTCGCGCAACTGGGCGAGCGCATGCGCCAGGCCATGGCCGTGCTGCGCAAGGCCAGCCCTGGCTGGTCGCTGGGCGGCCAGTACCTGTACCAGTTGCCCTGGTACATGTTCGTTGGCGCGCCCGGCAGCGGCAAGACCACCGCCTTGACCCATTCGGGGTTGCAGTTCCCGCTCAGCGACACCCTGGGCAGCACCGCCATTGGCGGTATTGGCGGCACGCGCCATTGCGACTGGTGGTTCACCGACGAGGCGGTGCTGCTGGACACTGCTGGGCGCTACACTACCCAGGACAGCGAGCACGAGGTGGACAAGGCCGCCTGGGGCGGCTTCCTCGAACTGTTGCGCAAGCACCGCCGACGTAGCCCGGTCAACGGCGTGATCGTCACCCTCAGCGTCAGCGACCTGTTGCAGCAGAACCAGGCCGAGCGCCTGGCCCAGGCCAAGGCCATTCGCGCCCGTATCGATGAATTGCACGAACGCCTGGGCGTACGCTTCCCGGTCTACGTGGTGGTGACCAAGTGCGACCTGCTCGCCGGTTTCGCCGAGTTCTTCGAGCATTTTGGCCGCGAGGAGCGCGGGCAGGTGTGGGGCATGACCTTCCCGCTGCAACAGGAGGGGCAGGCGGATGTGGCGCTGGCGCGCTTCCCCGCTGAGTTCGATGCGCTGGAGCACCAGTTGCAGGCCCGCGTGCTCGACCGCATGCAGCAGGAACGTGACTTGTCGCGGCGTGCGCTGCTGTATGGCTTTCCGCAGCAGTTCGCGAGTATCCGCGAGGTGCTCGGGGGCTTTCTTGGTACGGTGTTCGAGCCCAACCGCTACCAGGCACCGACCCTGGTACGGGGTGTGTACTTCACCAGCGGCACCCAGGAGGGCAGCCCGATCGACCGCGTGCTGGCCTCGCTGGCCGCCTCGTTCGGCCTGGGGCGCCGGGTACTGCCCAGTGGCTATGCCAGCGGACGCAGCTATTTCATCACCCGCCTGCTGCGCGAGGTGATCTTCAAGGAAGCCGGCCTTGCCGGGGTCAACCTCAGGCATGAGCAGCGGCGGCGCCAATGGCGGCGCGCGGGGCGTGTGCTGATTGCGATCGCAGCACTGCTGGTGGTAGTGGGCATGGGCATCAGCTACCAGCGCAACCTGGCGCTGGTCGAGCGTTCGTCGCAGCGCACCGCCGAGGTGGCGCAACTGGCCAAGGCACTGCCGCGTGAAGGCAGCGTGCTGTCGACCCTGGCGTTGCTCGATGCGGCCCGGGCATTGCCCGCAGGCTTCGCCGAGCGTGGCGACAGCGTGCCGTTGCTCGAACGCTTCGGGCTGTACCAGGGCGACAAGCTGGGTAGCGGCGCGGTCACCTTGTACCGCCGCCTGCTGCGCAGCACCTTGCTGCCGCATATCGTCGGCAACCTGGAAAGCGCCTTGCGCCGTGGCGATGCCAGCAACCAGGATTTTCTCTTCGAAACCCTGCGGGCCTACCTGATGCTCGGCCAGCGCGAGTTCTTCGACGCAGCCTCGGTGCAGGCCTGGGTCGATGTCGACTGGCGTCGTGAGCTGCCGCAGGCCAGCGAAGCGCAGCGCCAGGCGCTGTGGGCGCATGTCGCGGCCTTGCTCGAGGACGAAAGCCTGGAGCCGGTGCAGCTGGATGAGCAACTGGTGGCCAAGACCCGCCTGACCCTGGCCAGCATGTCGTTGCCCCAGCGTATCTATAACCGCCTCAAGCGCCAGGTGGCGCAACAAGGGCTGGCTGAAACCAGCGTCAATGGCGAAGCCCGGCGCGATGTCTCGTCGCTGCTGGTGCGTCGCAGTGGCGCGCCGCTGTCGCGCGGGGTGAGTGGTGTCTACAGCGTGGCGGGTTACCGCGCGTTGCTGGCAAAAAGCGAGCGCGCGGTGCTCGAGATGGCCAAGGAGGGCTGGATTCTCGATCGTCAGGAGGCGCAGGTCAGCCAGGGCGACAGCGCGGGCATGGCCGCGGCCGTGCTGGAGCTGTACTACGCCGACTACATCCGCCAGTGGGAGGCGTACCTGGAGGACGTGCAGCTGGTGCCATTGACCAGCTTGGGCCAGGCCGCCCAAGTGAGCAATGCCCTGGCGGCCGCCGACTCGCCGCTGCGTGCGTTCCTGCAAGCGGCCGCGCGCGAAACCACCTTGCAAGACAGCGCAGCGCAAACCCCGGGTAACCCGGTCGAGCAGCAGTTGCGCGAGCGCCTCGACAGCGCGCGCAAGCGCCTGCAAGGTGCCTTGGGCGACACGCCCCCCTCGGTGTCCGCCGAGCCTGCGGCCAACCCGGTGGACCAGCACTTCGCGGCGCTGCACGCGTTGGTCGGACGTGAAGCGCTGGCGCCGCTGGATGCCACCCTGGCCTTGCTCAAGGACGCGGCGCAGTTCTTCGACGGCGCCGAGGCCGCCCGCCGTGGCGGCCTGCCGGCGCCGAGCGGGGACGTGCTCGGGCGCATCAAGCGCGCAGCCGACGAGCAACCGGCGCCACTGGCGGCGATCTTCAAGGACATCGAGGGCAGCGGCAGCGCCTTGACCCTGGGCAACGAGCGCGAGCGCCTGAACGCCTTGTGGCAGGCCAGTGGCGCGCCCTTCTGCCAGGCGGCCATCGCCGGGCGCTACCCGTTGTCGCGCGGTGCCAGCCGCGACATCACCGCCGATGACTTCGGCAAGTTCTTCGGCCCAGGCGGCTTGATGGACGCGTTCTTCAGCCAGCACCTGGCACCCTACGTGGACATGAGCGCCAGCCGCTGGCGCTGGCGCGACACCGGCGGTGCGGCGCTGAACATCCCCCAGGGCGTGCTCGACCAGTTCCAGCGTGGCGCCCGCCTGCGCGAAATGTTCTTCGCCAGCGGCGCGCGCCAGCCTTCGCTGCGCTTCGACCTAAAGCCGCTCAGCGCCGACCCGGCGCTGGGCAGCGTGACCCTGGACATCGCCGGCCAGCCGGTGGTGTTCGAGCCAGGTGCCAACCCAGGCTTCACGCCAATTGTGCTGCCCAGCGGCAAGGGCAGCGACCTGGTACAGTTGCAAGCCGGCCAGGGCCTGCGTAGCGACGGCCCGTGGGCCTGGCTGCGCTTGCTCGACCAGGGCCAGCTCAGCGCCGAGGGCGAGCGTTTCGTGCTCAGCTTCAGCGTCGGCGGGCGCAAGGTGAGCTATGCCTTGCAGGCCAGCAGCGTGATCAACCCCTTCCGCCGCGATACCTTCGAGCAGTTCAGCTGCCCGACCCGTTTGTAAGGTGCACAGGATGGAACAGCAAGACTCGCGCACCGGCTTTTTCGGCAAGCTGGTGAGCCATGGTGATTTTCTCAGTCGCCGCCTGTCGCCAAGCTTCGTGCGTGGCTGGGATGAGTGGTTGCAGGCGGGCCTGCGCGCCAGCCAGCAACGCCTGGGCCAGGGCTGGCAGCAGGCCTACCGGTGCAGCCCGATCTGGCATTTCGCGTTGTCCGCCGGGGTGTGCGGCGAGCCGGCCTGGGCCGGGGTGATGATGCCCAGCGTGGACCGGGTAGGGCGCTACTTTCCCTTGACCTTGGCCTACGGCGGCCCCGATGTGCCGGTGCTGGAGCGCCTGCGCCACGATGGCCGCTGGTACGCCGAGCTTGAGCGCCTGGCGCTGTCTTCGTTGCAGGAGGGGTTTGCGCTGGCGCCGTTCGACCAGGCGCTGAGCCGCGTTCCAGAGCCTTCGCGCCATGCCGTAGGCGATTGCGCGCCGGCCTGGGGCCAGCCTGCGGCCGCGCCGATGTGGCTGGAACTGGCGGGGCAGGAGGGGCTGGAGCAGGCGATGAGGCAATGGTGCGACATGCTCGAAGGCTTCGCTGGCCAGCGCTCGCTGGCCGGGCATGCGCTGTTCTGGACCGAAGGCTCGGCGCAACTGCCGCCAACCTTGGCGGTGAGCCAGGGCTTGCCGAGCACACAGCAGTTCATCGAGATGCTCGGCGCCTGAACGCGCGGTTTCAGTCGTACTGGACCAGCACCACAGTGGCGTTGTCGCGCCCGCCATAGTCGGCTGCCAGCTGGATCAACTGCTGGCTGGTGGCTTCCAGATTGTGGCGGCACACTCCCTGCAGCAGGCGGGCGATTTCATGGTGCGGCACGCAGCCATGGATGCCGTCGCTGCACAGCATCAGCACGTCCTGCGCACGTACCGGCTGCACGCGGATTTCCGGTTCCACCCGTGGCGACGGCCCGATGGCCTGCAAAAGCACGTTGCGCGCCGGCAGGCGGTCGAAATGGCCAGCGTCCAGGGCCTGTTGGTACCAGGTCTGGTCATGGCTCAACTGTTCCAGGGCGCCGTTGCGGTAGCGATAAAGGCGGCTGTCGCCGACGTGGAAGGCCAGCAACGGGCCGTCGGCATGGGGACGCCAGATACCGGTCAGGGTAGTGCCCATGCCGCTGCCCTCGCTCATGCGTCGGGCACTGTTGTGGGTGTACAGGTGGGCATTGACTGCCTCCAGGGTGTCGTGCAGCACGCCTAGCGCCTGCATCGACGGCGCCTGGCAGGTGGCGTCGGGGTCGTTCGAGGCGTGCTCGATATGGGGCATCTGCCCGGCCAGCCCATCGCGCAGGGCTTGCAGGGCCATGGCGCTGGCCTGCGCCCCAGCCTCGTGGCCGCCCATGCCATCGGCCACGGCCAGCAGTTCGAGCTGGCCGTCGAGCAGGAAGTGGTCTTCGTTGTGCTGGCGCACCGGGCCGGTGTCGCTGTGGCCGAAGGCGAGGGCGCCGCGCAGCGGGCAGGGGGCCGTGGCCTTGTGGTTCTGCGGTTGGCTCATGAGGGCTCACTTGGCTGCAGGAAAGCGCTGCGTTGCGCGGCATCGTCGATATGCTCGGCCAGGGTGTGCAGGAAGGCCTGGCGCGAGGTGCTGGTGGGTAACGCGCGGCGTACGACGATGCGGGCGATGGGGCCGATGGCATAGGTCAGCCGGGTTTCGCAGGCCTGTACGAAGGCCTCGTCCAGGGCCTGGGTGTCGGCCAGGCTGGCCTCGGCGAGGGTGCCGGGCTGTGTGGTCGGCAACGTGGTTTGCGAGGTTTCCAGCAAAGCCTCGGTGGCGGCGCTGAACTGCGCCCGACCACGTTCGGAAGGAATGTGCGGCAGCAGCGCGCTGCGCAGGCTGGCGAAGTCGTCGGCCTGGGCCAGGCTGCGCTTGACCAGCAGGCGTGCCAACGGGCCGATCTGCTGCGACAGCAGTGACTCGAGCTGCGGCCTGACCTGGCGTTTCCACGGCGTGAGGGTGTCGAACGCCTCGCTGCTGGCACTCGCTGCGCGGCCTTGGCTGGGCAGCTCGGCCTGGCTGAACGAGGCCGGCAGCATCAGCCGCGTACAGTCGTCGTCCAGCTCCACGCTGGCCAGTGTCTGTGGCCCGGACAGCGCTTCGAGGGCGACGAGGAACGCCCGGGCCGAGGCGAAGCGCTCGTCCGGGCGCTTGGCCAGGGCCTGGCCGATCAGTAGGTCGAATTGCGGATCCAGGGTTGGGTTCAGGCTCGACGGCGGCACCGGCGACTGGTTGAGGATCTGCTGCATGACCATGGTCGCCGAGCCTGAGAACGGCCGTTCGCCAGTGAGCAACTGGTACAGCACGATGCCCGCCGAGAACACGTCCGAGCGGCCATCGACCAACTCGCCGCAGAACTGCTCCGGCGACATGTAGCTGGGCGTGCCGATCATCGAGCCGGTCTGGGTCAGCACCGAGGTGTCGAGGCGGGCGATGCCGAAGTCGGTGACCTTGACCTGGTCGTCGCTGGTGATGATCAGGTTGGCCGGCTTGACGTCGCGGTGGATCACCCCTTTGGCATGGGCATAGTGCAGCGCCTCGAGCAACTGGCGCATCCAGCCGATGACCTGGGCCAGCCGGCGTGGCTGCTGGTTTTGCAGGCGGGTGTTGAGGGCAATGCCGTCGACGAATTCCATGGCGATGTAGGCGACGCCGTCGTCTTCGCCGTAGTCGTAGACCGCGACGATGTTCGGGTGGCTCAGGCGCCCGGCGGCCTGGGCCTCGTTCTGGAAGCGGCTGACCATTTGCTGCTGCTGGCTGTCGCCGAGCAGTTCCTTGCGGATCGTCTTGAGCGCCACGACCCGCGCGATGTGCGGGTCGAAAGCCTTGTACACGGTGCCCATGGCGCCTTTGCCGAGCACACTGTCGATGCGGTACTTGCCGACGCGTTCGAGCATGATGGCTTCCTGTCAGGCTTCGAGCATTTTCATGGCGCTGACCAGGCTGGTGCGCATGCGTGCGAACGACTGGCCCAGGCGCGCCAGTTCGTCATGCCCATCAAGGTCCATGTCCGGCACGTCGTCCTCGCCGAGGCTGACCCGATTGGCGATGTCGGTCATGGTCTTCAGGCGCCGGGTGACGAACAGGTGGACCATGATGTTCAGCGCGCAGAACAGGAACACGAACACCCCCAGCAGCGAGAGCATGAAGGTGTGCAGCAGTTCGCTGGCCCGTTGCAATGGCACCGCCAGCGGCACCGAGACCAGGCGCGCACCGATGATCTCGTCAAGCTTCCAGCCAAAGCCATTGTGCGGCCCGTAGAGGTCGACCACAGTCTTGGGCGCAGTCTCTGGCGAGGTATGGCAGGCCAGGCAGGCCGGGTCGGTGATCTGGATCGGCTGGGCGACGAACAGCGCCGGGCCGCTGCCGTCGCTGCGCTCGCCGATCAGTTCCTTGGTCTGGGGTTGGTCGCGCAGTTGGTTGACCACCTCGGTTTCCCAGCCGGTGGCCTTGTTGCGTGGGTTGGTGGGGTTCAGCGTGGCTTCCTTGTAGAGGAAGTCCGGGTAGGCCTTGAGCAGTTGCTGCAACTGCTCGGTAGCGGCGAACGAGGGGATCGATTGCGGCAGGAACTCGAACTTCAGGCGGTTCTCCAGCAGCGGCACGATCTGTTCGGAGGTATAGCGGCTGCTGGCCGCTGCCGTACCCATGAGCATGCGGGCCTGGTCCAGGGACTGCTCGCGTGCGCTGTTTTGCAGCAGGGAGTTGGCGAACAGGCTGCTGGCGATGAAGCCGACGACGAAGACGACCAGGAACACGACGTTGAATTTGATGGCCAGTGACGATTTCATGGGGGCTTTTCCTTCGGTGGGCTCAGCGCGTCGCGCCCTTGCGCTCGAAGCGGTACAGCTCGGCTTCCCAGGGCAGCGTGCCGCCGAAGCGCTGCACGATGGCCTGGCGGAAGGCGGGGTCGGACAGGCGCGGCGAGAAGCGCAGGGCCAGGGCGCGGCTGTCGAGCTTCACGGGGCCGAGCAGCAGCGGCGAGACGTCGGCGAAGCTCACCTCGCGGACCTTGTCCAAGGGGTCGCCGGCGCCCTTGCCGGTGGCCACGGCGGGCAAGGGGTCGAAGAACGCTGCGGGCATCGCGCGGATGAACTCGCTGCTGGGGCGGCCAATGGCGGCAGGCGCAGCCTGGCCTTTGAACTGGGCGTATTCCTCACGCGTCAGTTCGGTCTTGCGGTTGTCGTGACGTGCCTCGAGCACACTGACCTTGCCGTCCTCGACGAATACCTCGGTGCCGCTGGCATCGGCGTGGATCACACCAGCGGCCTGGCTGGCATCGAGTTCCAGGCCTGCGGTGCTCAGTAGCAGGCGGCTGGGTCGAGCGCCCTTGAGCGGTTGCAGCTTGAGCCAGCCTTCGAGCAGGGCGATGCGGGTGGCGTTGCCTTTGCGCTCCAGGTAGATGCGTGTACCGGGCCCCAAGGCAACGCGGGTGCCGGCCAGTTGGTCGAGCAGCACGCCTGCGCTGCCTGAGGCGAGGTAGTCGCTGCCTTGCAGGCGGGTACCGGCAGCGGCGTCGTAGAGGGTGGTCGCGCGTATCAACCGAGCCGGTTGCTCGGCCACGGTGATCACCCCAGTACCTGGAGCGGCGAGCAGTGGCGGGACGTTGAGTACGCCCACCAGCAGAACAAGTAGCGAAATTCTGTTCACGGTCTGGCCATCGTATGCAGGTGACGGGCAGTTCAAAGCCCTTTGGTGACCGCAGGGTAACCACCTCAAGGCGTTCTGGAACGTCAATTTTCTCTATGTATTTCAATGGGATGGATTGAACGAAATCATGGAATAAAAGCGTGGCTTGGGGTGTTCTCGTGATAAGCGCGCAGTGATTGCGCCAATGAATAGGTGCGTACGTGGGGGCCGCAACAGTGATCGTTCATGCTGTTTAATTGGAATTGCCTTGGCAGGCGTTAAGGGCTTTATTAATGTATTTATTCCAGTGATGTAACAGATCATGTCTTCATTGCGCGAATAGCAAACTCCCGTCGCCAGGTACTATTGTCTTTTGTTAATAGTCGACATCACCTTGATTAATTAAAATATTTCAAGACCCCGGGGCTAGAATTGACCCCGATGAAGCATTGCTGTGGCCAGGGCCCTGATGTTTAAGCGGTTTCCTGGCTGCGCTCCACTTCATCACCCTTTGGTTTTTTAGCCGCCTGCTTGCAGGCGGCTTTTTTTTGTGTGCGCGATGTAGTTAATCGCCATTGCCTTGTGCGAATAATTCAAACCCCGTGCATGGGTAACTTTCAGCGGCCTGAAAACAACGATGCCGGTGACATCACTGTCACCGGCATCGTTGTTCAGCGCGGCTGTCGATTGGCGATCAGGCCAGCACCTCGCGGGTCTTGCTGGCGGCCTGGGTGTGCCGCAGGGTCGGCAACAGGAAGGCGATGGCCAGCAGGCAGGCGCCGATCAGCAGCACGAAGCCGCCGTCCCAGCCGAAGTGGTCGACGGTGTAGCCCATGGCCGCGCTGGCAGCGACCGAGCCACCCAGGTAGCCGAACAGGCCGGTGAACCCGGCGGCGGTACCGGCGGCTTTCTTCGGCGCCAGCTCCAGCGCCTGCAGGCCGATCAGCATGACTGGGCCGTAGATCAGGAAGCCGATGGAGAACAGCGCGATCATGTCGACGGTCGGGTTGCCCGGTGGGTTGAGCCAGTACACCAGGGTGGCGACGGTGACCAGGGCCATGAACACCACGCCGGTCAGGCCACGGTTGCCACGGAAGATCTTGTCCGACATCCAGCCGCACAGCAGGGTGCCGGGGATGCCCGCCCATTCGTAGAAGAAGTACGCCCAGGAGGTGGTGTCGACGCTGAAGTGCTTGGCTTCCTTCAGGTAGGTGGGCGCCCAGTCGAGCACGCCGTAGCGCAGCAGGTAGACGAAAACGTTTGCCAGGGCGATATACCACAGCATTTTGTTGCGCAGTACGTACTGCACGAAGATCTGCTTGGCCGAGAACTCCTTCTCGTGGCTTTCGTCGTAGCCTTCCGGGTAGTCGTTCTTGTACTGCTCGATCGGCGGCAGGCCCACCGACTGCGGGGTGTCGCGCATCGTGGCGAAGGCGAACATGGCCACCGCCACGGCCACGGCGGCGGGTACGTAGAAGGCGGCATGCCAGTCGTTGGTCCAGCCCAGGCCCAGCAGGAACAGCGGGCCGATCAGGCCGCCGCCGACGTTGTGCGCCACGTTCCACACCGACACCACGCCGCCGCGTTCTTTCTGCGACCACCAGTGCACCATGGTCCGCCCGCTCGGCGGCCAACCCATGCCCTGGGCCCAGCCGTTGATGAACAGCAATACGAACATGATGGTCACGCTGGACGTGGCCCAATGTGCGAAACCGAACACGAACATCACCGCTGCCGACACCAGCAGGCCGAAGGGCAGGAAGTAGCGTGGGTTGGAGCGGTCCGAGACCAGGCCCATGAGAAACTTCGACAGGCCGTAGGCAATGGCGATGGCGGACATGGCCACGCCCAGTTGCCCGCGGGTGTAGCCTTCTTCCTCGATCAGGTAGGGCATGGCCAGGGAGAAGTTCTTGCGCAGCAGGTAGTAGCCGGCGTAGCCAATGAAGATACCGGCGAAGATTTGCCAGCGCAGGCGGCGGTAGGTGCTGTCGACACGCTCCTCGGGCAGGGGCGCGCGGTGTGCGGCAGGGCGGAAGAAGGCAAGCATGGAGTGAAGCTCCGACGTTGTTGTAGGTATGCGAAAGCGAATATTACATTTTCATTACAGAAAAAATATCGCTTTTTGTCGGAGTGGGTGTTGTTTATCGAACTTTGGGGGTGGTTTTTCTGGCCTATTCGCGGGCAAGCCCGCTCCTACAGGGTCAGTGCAATCCTGTAGGAGCGGGCTTGTCGGGACGCCGAACCGCCGCGAACACCGGCGCAGCCGGTGCCATTCAGCTTCAACGGTTTGGCGTTACCCGCCAAATGGTATTGGCCAGGTCATCGGCAATCAGCAGCGCACCTTTCGGGTCGACTGTGACCCCCACCGGGCGCCCTCGGGTCTTGCCGTCTTCACCCCGGAAACCGGTGGCGAAATCGACCGGCTCGCCCGCCGGGCGACCATCGCGGAACGGCACGAAGATCACCTTGTAGCCCACCGGGTTGGGACGGTTCCAACTGCCGTGCTCACCCACGAACACGCCGTCGGCGAAGCGCTCGCCCATCGACGCTTCTGAGAAGTCCACGCCCAGCGCCGCCACGTGCGAACCCAGGCTGTAGTCCGGGGTGATGGCGCTGGCCACCTTTTCCGGGTTCTGCGGCTGGGCGCGGGTGTCGACGTTCTTGCCCCAGTAGCTCCAGGGCCAGCCGTAGAAGCCGCCTTCGCGCACCGAGGTGAGGTAGTCCGGCACCAGGTCCGGCCCCAGTTCGTCACGCTCGTTGACCACCGTCCACAACTGCCCGCTGCCTGGCTGGATAGTCAGCGCCGTAGGGTTGCGGATGCCGGTGGCGTAGGGCTTGTGGGCGCCGCTCTGGGCATCGATCTGCCAGATCATCGCGCGGTCGATTTCCACTTCCATGCCGCGCTCGGTGACGTTGCTGTTGGAGCCGATGCCCACGTACAGGTAGCGACCGTCGGCGCTGATGGTCATGGCCTTGGTCCAGTGGTGGTTGATCGCCGAGGGCAGGTCGGCGAGCTTGCTCGGCGCGCCATTGGCCTTGGTCTGGCCATCCTGGTAGTCGAACACCACCAGCGCATCCTGGTTGGCCACGTACAGCTTGCCGGCGTTGTAGGCCAGGCCGTAGGGCGCGTTGAGGTTCTCGGCGAACACCGTTTTGAGCTCGTAGGTGCCATCGCCGTCGGCATCGCGCAGCAAGGTCAGGCGGTTGCCGCCCTTGACCTGGGTGTTGCCCTTGGCCTTGATCTGGCTGGCGATCACATCCTTGGGCTTGAGCTTGGCGGCATTGCCGCCACGGCCCTCGGCGACCAGGATGTCACCGTTGGGCAGCACCAGCATCTGCCGCGGAATGCGCAGGTCGGTGGCGATGGCGGTGATGCTGTAGCCCTCCGGCACGCGGGGTTTTTCCTGGCCCCATTCGGCGGGCTCGGCGATCTTCATGCTCGGCAGCAGGCCGCGTTCGGGGGCGGGCAGCTTCGGGTCCGGCCCGCGTGACTGGGTGGCGTCGCCTTCGCCGCCGCAGGCGCCGAGCAGCAGGGTCAGACCGAGCAGGGGCAGGGTATGGAGGGCCTTCATGCCGTCACCTCCGAGCGCAGGTTGGTCAGGCCGACCCAGGTCGCCACACAGGCCAGCACGGTGACCAGCACCGACAGCACCAGGCCGACCGGCATCACCGCCCAGGCGTCCTTGGCGTGCTCCAGGGCGTTGTACATGCCCAGCACCCAGGTTGCCAGCAACAGCAGGAAATACAGGGTAGGGCGCCCGGAACGGTGTTGTGCCCGCACCAGGTTGCCCAGCGCGAACAGCAGTGCCAGGCCGCAGAACAGCAGGCCACCGGCGATCAGCCAGGCGGCGAAGTTGGCCCATTGGATCTGGTAGCTCTGGTAATAGGCGATGTCGCTGAGCAGGGCTCCGAGGAACAGCGGCACGCTACCGGCGAGCAGGGTCGCGTGCAGCGGCCCCGGTGTGCAGCGGTAGGTGGGGTGGACGGTCGTGGTCATGGCGGCTTCCTTTCATTCGGCAATGAGAGACCCGCCTGCAAGCGGGCCGCGCCTAGGAAAGGATCGTCGTAGGGCGTGAATAGTTCAGCCCGATCAGTTTTGCGCCAGCATCAGGCAGCCATCGCGCCCCAGGTGATAGCGCTTGAGGTCTTCGGCCAGGGTCAGGTTGCCCCGGTAGAGCGCCTGGGCTTCCTGGCGCACATCCTCGATCGATGGCGTGAGCCGTGGGTCGGCCTGGTAGCGCGCGCTGAAGTGGGTCAGCACCAGGTTCGCCACGCCCGCTACCTCGGCGAAGCGCGCCACCGCTGCGGCGGTGCTGTGGCCGTAGCTGTTGCCGCTGCGTGCCAGCACCGGCTCGGTGAAGGTCGCCTCGTGCACCAGCACGTTCGCGCCCCGTGCGGCATCGGCCAGCAGCCCGGGGTCGTCGTTGTCGCCGCACACCACGATCCGCCGGGCTGGCCGCGAGGCCCGTAGGTACTCGCTGGGCTCTAGCAGGCGCCCGTCGTGGCGCACGGCGCGGCCATGGGCCAGTTCGCCCCACAGCGGCCCACGGGGAATGCCGTCGGCCGTAAGGCGTGGGGTGTCCAGGCGCGGCTCGGGGTTGCGCTCGGTGAACACGAAGGCGCGGCTGGGCACTCGGTGCGACAGGGCCACGGTGTCTACGCTGAGCGTGTCGTCGTGCCAGCCTTGCAGGGTTTCCACGGCATGCAGGCGCAGCGCGAACGGCAGGTGGCTATGGCTGACTGAAAGACCCAGGCGCACCCAGTCGTGCAGGGCGGCAGGCAGGATCATGTCCAAGGGCTGGGTGCGCCCGGACATCCCGGCGCTGGCCAGCAGGCCCGGCAGGCCGAAGCAGTGGTCGCCGTGCACGTGGGTGATGAACACTGCGCGCAGGTCGCGCACCGACAGCGGCGTGCGCAGCAGTTGGTGCTGGGTGCCTTCGCCGCAATCGACCAGGTACCAACCGCTGCCGTTCGCCTCGATCACGGCGGTGGCGCTGACGTTGCGGGCCTTGGTGGGGACGCCGGCGGAGGTGCCCAGGAACAGCAGGTCCATGAAGAGAATTCCTTGCAGGTTTATCGGGGTAGTGTACGGCGTCAGCGGGGCGTTGCCAGGCGCAGGCACAGGGGTAGCCAGAGGGCCCAGAGCGGCGCCAGCAGCAGCGCGGTGGCCAGGTTGCCCAAGGGCAGGCCGACACCGGCCAACGGTGCGCCGGCCAGGTACGCCGCTGGCCCGCCGAACAGCCCCAGCAAGACGCCACGCCAGGCCGGCTGGCGCGCCCAGACCAGGCTATGGCGCATGCCGCTGGCCAGCACCAGCCACAGCAGCGCAAGCCACATCGGCAGGGGCTGCTGGTCGAAGTCGAATACGCCCAGTGCGCCAAGGCTGGCATCCAGCAGGCTGCCCGCCACCCCAACGCGCAGCAGCACGCCCAGCTCCTCACGTCGGCCAGAAACCAGCCCCAGGTGCAGCGCCAGCCCGGCCAGCACCGCCAGCAACAGCCACGGGTGGTGCGGACCGAGCACGCACGCCCACCAGCCGGCCTGTAGCCACAGCGCATTGCCCAGCAACCAGGCCCGGCTCATGTTCAGTGGCCGGGCAGCGGTGCCCGGCGGGCGGCGGGCGCAGCCCAGAGCAATTGCGCCACACCGATGGCGCGCTCCTGGAAACCGCCCTGGCAATAGCACAGGTAGAACTCCCACAGCCGCTGGAAGGCTTCGTCGTAACCCAGCTCCAGCAACGCAGTGCGCGACTGGCGCAAGTTGTCGCGCCAGTACTCTAGGGTGCGTGCGTAGTCCTGGCCGAAATCTTCCATGTGCACCAGGTTCAGCTCGGTCTGGCGGCTGGCGGTGGCCAGCAGCACGCTCAACGACGGCAGGGCGCCACCGGGGAAGATATAGCGCTGGATGAAGTCCACCGAGCGGCGCGCCTGGGCGTAGCGCTGGTCGCGGATGGTGATGGCTTGCAGCAGAATCAGGCCATCTTCCTTGAGCAGCGCAGCACATTGGCGGAAGTAGGTGGGCAGGTAGCGGTGGCCGACGGCCTCGATCATCTCGATCGATACCAGCTTGTCGAAGCGCCCTTGCAGGTCGCGGTAGTCCTGGCGCAGCACCGTGACCTGGGCCTCGAGGCCCAGGGCCTTGACCCTGGCCTGGGTGTGGGCGTACTGCGCCTCGGACAACGTAGTGGTGGTGACCCGGCAGCCGAAGCGCGTGGCGGCATGAATGGCCAGGCTGCCCCAGCCGGTGCCGATCTCCAGCAAGTGGTCGCTCGGTTGCAGTTCGAGCTTGCGGCAGATCAGTTCCAGCTTGTTCAGCTGCGCTTGCTCCAGGGTCTGCTCGGGGCTTTCGAAACGCGCCGCCGAGTACATCAGGGTGGGGTCGAGCAAGCGTTCGAACAGGGCGTTGCCCAGGTCGTAGTGAGCCAGGATATTGCGCCGCGAGCCGCGCCGGTTGTTGCGGTTGAGCCGGTGTAGCAGGCGCAGCGCCGGGCGCCCGAGGCGCGCCAGGCCGCCTTCGAGGCCATCGAGCACCTCGAGGTTGGCGACGAACAGGCGGGTGACCGCGGCCAGGTCCGGGCTGCGCCAGTAGCCTTGGATATACGCCTCGCCCGAGCCGATCGAGCCATTGCTCGCGACCAGCCCCCAGGCGGCTTCGTCGAGCACTTCGACTTCGGCCTGCAAGGCGCTGGTGCTGTCGCCGAAGCTCCATTGCTGGCCCTGCCAGCGCAACCGCAGGTGGCCATGGCACAGGCCGCGCAGCTGCTTGAGCACCGCAGTGCGCGCCAGGTTGCCGAGCAGTGGCGCCAAGGCGCTGGCTTTACTGACGCTCAGGGTGGTGTTCGGCATGCTCGGACTCCTCGGTAAGGTGTTGGCCCAGGCGCGGTTCGCCCTGGCTGGGGTAGTGGTCGTGCCGCGGGGTGCGCTTGAGCAGCAGGCGCAGGGCTTGCCAGTAGATGGCGGTGACGGTGCGCAGGCTCATCCAGGGGAAGGCCAGCAGGTGCTTGCCCAGGGCCTTGGCATCCACGGGCTGGCAGCGCAGGGCGAGGTCGGCGGCGAACACCTTCTGCCCGTCGCGGTGGTTTTCCATGTGAATGCGCAGGTGCTCGGCCTTGAGGGCGAAACGCATGCGGTAGTGCATGTCGGCGGGCAGGAACGGCGAGACATGGAAGGCCTTGGCCACCACGAATTCGCCGGGTGCATCCGCTTGTACCGGCAGCACGTAGTGGAAGCGCTCGCGCCAGGGGGTGTTGCGCACCTCCAGCAGGATCGCCGCCAGCCGCCCGTCGCGGTCATGGCAGAAATAGAAACTCACCGGGTTGAACGACAGCCCCCAACTGCGCGGCTGGGTCAGCAGGAACACCGCGCCTTGCGGCACTTCGTTCAGCACCTGGCCGAGCACCGCGCGCACCGCGTCCTTCAGGGCCATGCCTTGGCGTGTCCAGGCTGGCAGGTAGTCGCTGGGGCGCCAGCTCAGGGGCGCCAGGCGCGAGGCCTTGAGCAGGGGCGAAAGGCTTAGCAGTCGGGCCTGCTCGTCCAGGTCCAGGTACAGCATGCCGATGGGGTAGCGGAAGGCATGCACGCGCGGGCCCCAGCGTTTATGACTGACCCAGCCCTGGCACAGGCGGCTGTTCATGGCCGCTCCCCGAACAGTTCGGCCACGCGCAAGGCGCTGACCACGCCGTCCTCGTGGAAACCATTGGCCCAGTAGGCGCCGCAGAAATAGCTGTGCTGCTGGCCTTGCAGTTCGGCCTGGCGTGCCTGGGCGGCGACCGCTGCCAGGCTGTATTGCGGGTGGGCGTAACTGAAACGCGCCAGCACCTGGGCGGGGTCGACCTGATCGTTCTGGTTCAGGCTCACGCAGAAGGTCACCGGGGCGTCGATACCCTGCAGGATGTTCATGTTGTAGGTCAGCGCCGCCGGCGCCTGCTGCGGCCCACCCAGGCGGTAGTTCCAGCTGGCCCAGGCCTTGTGCCGACGTGGCAGCAGCCGGGTGTCGGTGTGCAGCAGCACATCGTTGCTGGCGTAGCCGATGGCGCCGAGCACCTGGCGCTCGGCCTCACTGGGCGTTTGCAGCAGCGCCAGGGCCTGGTCGCTGTGGCAGGCGAACACCACGCGGTCGAAGCGTTCGTGGCCGGCCGCGCTGGTGAGCATCACGCCCGCTTCGTCGCGGGCTACCCGCGCCACTGGGCAGTTGAGGCGAATGCCACCAGCGAAAGGTTTGCACAACGGCGCCAGGTAGCTGCGCGAGCCGCCTTCGATCACCCGCCATTGTGGGCGCTGGTTGACCGACAATAGGCCGTGGTTGGCGAAGAAGCGTACGAAGAAGGGCAAGGGAATACGCAGCATGTCGGCGCGCGACATCGACCAGATTGCCGCGCCCATCGGTACGATGTAGTGCTCGATGAAGCGTCGGCCAAAGCTGCGTGCTTGCAGGTAGTCGCCCAGGGTCATGCGGCTGACGCTGCCTTGCTGTTCGAGGTCGGTCAGTGCCTGGCGGTTGAAGCGCAGGATATCGCGCAGCATGCCCCAGAAACCCGGCGACAGCAGGTTGCTGCGTTGCGCGAACAGGCTGTCTAGGTTATTGCCGTTGTATTCCAGGCCGCTGGCCGGGTCGTGTACCGAAAAGCTCATCTCGGTGGGCCGCGAGGCGACGCCGAGCTGGTCGAGCAGGCGGATGAAATGCGGGTAGGTCCAGTCGTTGAAGACGATGAAACCGGTGTCCACGGCGTAGCGCTGGCCTTGCCAGTCAACGTCCACGGTGTGGGTATGGCCGCCGACCCGGTCGTCGGCTTCGAACACCGTGACGGCGTGGTTACGCGACAGCAGCCACGCACAGGTGAGGCCGGAAATACCGCTGCCGATAATGGCGATACGCATGCGTGCTAATCCTGTGCGGGGCGTGCCAGCCGTCGGCCCAGCGCCAGGCGCCAGCGCGCGGGCAGGGCGCCGAGCAGGCGCAGGGTAAGGGTGAACAACGCTGGAAAGCGGATTTCCAGCGGGCGTTTCGGTAAGCGGGTGGCGATGTGGCGGGCGGCGCGTTCGGCGCTCCACAGTGCGGGCATGGGGAAGTCGTTGCGTTGGGTCAGGGGCGTGTCGACGAAGCCGGGGCTGACCAGGGTGACGTCGATGCCCTCGGCTTGCAGGTCGATACGCAGCGACTCCATCAGGTAGCGCACGGCGGCCTTGGAGGCGCCGTAGGCTCCAGCCCTTGGCAAGGCCAGCCAGGTCACCGCGCTGGCGACCACCACTAGATGTGGCTGGCGGCCTCGGCGCAGCAGTGGCAGCACCGCTTCCAGGCAATGGCTGACGCCCAGCACGTTGGTGCGCAACAGGCGTTCCACCGTGGCCGCTTCGAACCGGCCGGGTTCCAGGTATTCGCAGGTTCCGGCGTTGAGAATCACCACATCGAGCGCGCCCCAGGCCTGTTCGACGGCGGCGAGCATGGCTTTGACTTGGGCGGGGTCGCTAACGTCGCCAATGCTCAACAGCGCCTGGCCGGGGTAGTGGTCGGCCAGCGCTTGCAACGCCTCGGCACGACGCCCGCCCAATGCCACCTGGTGGCCTTGTTCCAGCAGCTGTTCGGCCAACGCGGCACCGATGCCGCTGCTGGCGCCGGTCAGCCAGAAGCGGCTCATGCCAGTCGCCCCTTGAGCCAACCGATCACCCCGCCGAGCACGGGAATATGCTCGTAGAGCAGGGCGCCGGCGTCGAAGTAGTCCCGGTGTCGGTACACCTGGGTTTCCCAGTGCAGGTGGCTGCAACCGTCGAGGCTGATCGGCCGCCCGCCGTTCAGGCGCGGGTGGCGAAAGTGCAGGGTCCAGCGCAGGTAGCCTTCACCGGGGGCGATTTCGTCGGTAGCGTGGATGTCGTAGCGAATGTCATGGGCATTGGCGTACAACTGCTCGAAGTAGCCGCGCAGGGCCGGCAGGCCATCGAGCTGGTGCAGTGGGTCGCGAAAGTGCACGTCGGGGCTGTACAACTCGCCCAAGCGGTCCAGGGAACTGGCGTCCAGCGTCGCGAAACCGTTGGCGAAGCGGGTGAGAAACGCGGACATGAGCGGCTCCAAGCGGTCTTGTACAAGAAATTTTTTCTGTACAGGTATGCTTGAAGCCTATGCGCAAAATTGTACAAGTCAAATTTCTTGTACAACTTTTGTCGAGCTTATCTTTTGTGTCGAGCTTGCCCTGCGCGGACAAGCTCGACGGCGGCGATCACAGCCAGTAGGTCACCGCCCACCAGCCCAGCCCACCCATGACCACGGTGTAGGGCAATGCCATCCACACCATGCGCCCGTAAGACAGGCGGATCAGCGGCGCGATCGCCGAGGTCAGCAGGAACAGGAACGCCGCCTGGCCATTAGGCGTGGCGACGCTGGGCAGATTGGTGCCGGTGTTGATCGCCACGGCCAGGGTCTCGAAGTGCTCGCGGCTCATGGCGCCATCGAGGAACGCCTGCTTGACCTCGGTGATGTAGATGGTGGCCACGAACACGTTGTCGCTGATGGCCGACAACAACCCATTGGCCAGGTACAGCATGCCCGGCTGCTGCTCCGCCGGCAGTGCCAGCACCGAGGCGATCAGTGGGCTGAACAGCTGCTGCTGGTGGATCACCGCCACCACCGCGAAGAACACCACCAACAGCGCGGTGAACGGCATGGCGTCCTGGAAGGCGCGGCCCAGGCGGTGTTCGTCGGTGATGCCGGTGAACGCGGTAATCAGCACAATGATCATCAGCCCCACCAGGCCGACCTCGGCCACGTGCAGGCCCAGGCAGATGATCAAAATCAACGCGGCGATGCCTTGTACCACCAGGGCCAGGCGCTGTGATGCGGTGCGTGCGGCATCGTCCTCGCATGCGGCGGCGGCCAGCACCTCGCGCACGGCGTCGGGCATCAGCGTGCCGTAGCCGAACAGGCGCAGCTTCTCCAGCAACACGCAGGTCACCAGGCCGGCGACCAGCACCGGCAGCGACACCGGCGCGACCTTGAAGAAGAAATCGGCGAAATGCCAACCCATTTCATGGCCGATCAGCAGGTTCTGCGGCTCGCCCACCAGGGTGCACACCCCGCCCAGCGCGGTGCCGACCGCGCCGTGCATCAGCAGGCTGCGCAAAAAGGCGCGGAACTGCTCAAGGTCGTCGCGGTGCAGGTGGCCGATGTGCTGGTCGCTGTCCAGTGGGGGCTGCTCGTGCGGCTGGGCACCAGAGGCGACGCGGTGGTACACGGCGTAGAAACCCACCGCCGCGCTGATGATCACTGCGGTGACGGTCAACGCATCGAGGAAGGCTGAGAGAAACGCCGACAGCACGCAGAACAGCAGGGCGAGGATGGCCTTGGAGTGCACGCCGAGCAGAATTCGCGAGAACAGGAACAGCAGCAGTTCCTTCATGAAGTAGATGCCGGCGACCATGAACATCAGCAGCAGAATCACCGGGAAGTTGTGCTGCAGCTCTTCATACAGCGCCTGGGGCGTGGTCATGCCCAGCAACAGGGCCTCGATCAGCAGCAGGCCGCCGGGCATCAGTGGGTAGCACTTGAGCGCCATGCCCAGGGTAAAGATGAATTCGATCACCAGCGCCCAGCCGCTCACGACCGGGCCGAGGGTGAACAGCAGCAAGGGGTTGAGCAGCAGGAACAGGCAGATGACGGCCTTGTACCAGCGCGGTGACTGGCCCAGGAAGCTGTGGGCGAGGGCGCTGGTGAGGGTGCGGGGCATGGAATTGTATCCTTATTTTTCAAGCACTGCGGAAAGGTGCCCCAACGTGGCGCGCCGCGCAAGACGGGCAGTCCCGCTTTTGGCACAAGTGCAGCCTGGCGGGTGCGCTATAGTCCGGCGCTGTGAACCTTTTTCCCACAGGAGTGCCGCCCGTGACCGAGTACACCGCGTTCAAGGTCGAACTGACCGACAACATCGCCCACGTCCAGATCAACCGCCCGGAAAAGATCAACGCGATGAACGCAGCTTTCTGGGAGGAGATCATCGACATCTTCCAGTGGGTCGAGGACACCGACGCGGTGCGGGTGGTGGTGCTCAGTGGCGCGGGCAAGCATTTCTCCTCCGGCATCGACCTGATGATGCTGGCCTCCCTGGCCGGGCAGATGGGCAAGGACGTGGGGCGCAACGCGCGCCTGCTGCGCAAGACCATCCTGCGCCTGCAAGGCTCGTTCACCGCCGTGGACAATTGCCGCAAGCCAGTGCTGGCGGCGATCCAGGGTTACTGCATTGGCGGTGCCATCGACCTGGTATCGGCCTGTGACATGCGCTATTGCAGCACGGATGCGCAGTTCTCGATCAAGGAAATCGACATGGGCATGGCCGCCGATGTCGGCACGCTGCAACGTTTGCCGCGTATCATCGGCGACGGCATGATGCGTGAGCTGGCCTTCACCGGGCGGGTGGTCGAGGCCGAGGAGGCGCTGCGCATCGGCCTGGTCAACCGGGTCTACGACAGCCAGGACGCCTTGCTCGATGGGGTCTTTGCCATCGCCCGGGACATTGCCGGAAAATCGCCCATCGCCGTGGCCGGCACCAAGGAGATGCTCAGCTACATGCGCGACCATCGCATCGACGATGGTCTGGAATACATCGCTACCTGGAACGCCGCGATGCTGCAGTCCGAAGACCTGCGCGTCGCTGTGGCGGCCCATATGAGCAAACAGAAACCGACGTTCGCCGACTGATTGGCGCACGCGCCTGAAAGGACCGCAACATGTCGTCACGCTGGACTACCGCAGTACTCGACCCGCAGATCACCGGCGGCTGGGCCGTGGCCCGCAGCCCGGCGGGTTTCCTGGTGGACGACAACGGTGCGTTGTTCCCCCGTGACTGGCTCAAGCGCCAGGACCTCGACGTGTTGTGCGAGCACGGCATCGGCCACTTCGATGGCCAGCCGGTGTTCCTGCTGGAACTGCGCACGGCGGGCGAGGTGAACGGTTGCAGCTGGCGCGGGCTGCGCCAGTTCATGCTCGAAGGCGACTTCGACACCTACAAGCTGCTCGGCTACGCCGCGCAGATCGGCACCTGGGCGCGCGAGCACCGCTTCTGCGGCAGCTGTGGCCAGCCGATGACGCAAATCCGTTGGGAGCGGGCGATGTACTGCCAGCCGTGCGACTTGCGCAGCTACCCGCGCATTTCACCGAGCATGATCGTGCTGGTCACCCGGGGCGACGAGATCCTGTTGGCGCGCTCGCCACGCTTCGTCACCGGCGTGTACAGCACCCTGGCAGGCTTCGCCGAGCCAGGCGAGTCGGCCGAGGACTGCCTGGCACGCGAGGTGCGCGAGGAAGTGGCGGTGGAGGTGCAGAACATCCAGTACGTCGGCAGCCAGTGCTGGCCGTTCCCGCATTCGATGATGCTGGGTTTCCATGCCGAGTACGCGGGCGGCGAGATCGTCATGCAGCCGGACGAGATCGAGGATGCGCAGTGGTTCAACGTGCACGAACTGCCGCCGCTGCCGGCCGGCAGGTCGATTGCGCGGTACTTGATCGACCTCTATGTCGCGCGGCGGCTAGGCCTGCCCGAACCAGTGCTGCCACGCTAGGCGCACGGTCAAGGCCAGAACCACGGTGATGAACACCGGGCGGATGAACTTGCTGCCGCCGCTGATCGCTGTGCGTGCGCCGAAGAACGCCCCGACCATTACCGATAGGCCCATGGCCAGGCCGACCACGTAGTCCACCTGCCCGGAAATGATGAACACCGTCAGCGCCGCGACGTTGCTGACGAAGTTCATGCTGCGCGCCACGCCGCTGGCACGCACCAGGTCGATGGGGTACAGCAGCAGCGTGCTGACGGTCCAGAACGCGCCGGTACCGGGGCCGGCCACGCCATCGTAGAAGCCCAGGGTGAAGCCCTGTGGCAGCTGCCATTTCTTCTTGATCGGTACGTCGGCATCCAGCGGCGCCTTGGGCGTGCCGCCGAACAGCAGGTACAGGCCGCAGGCGAAGACGATCACTGGCAGCATGCGGTTCAACCACTCGGCAGGCAGGTAGTGGGCGATGGTCGCGCCCAGCAGCGCCCCGACCAAGGTGCCCCACAGCGCGCGCCGCCATTTCACAGGCTGGAACAGCTTGCGCCGGTAGTAGGCGAAGCTGGCGGTGGCCGAGCCGAAGGTCGAACTGAGCTTGTTGGTGCCCAGCACCAGGTGCGGCGGCATGCCGGCGGTGAGCAGGGCCGGGGTGGTGAGCAGCCCGCCGCCGCCGGCGATGGCATCGATGAAGCCGGCGACGAAGGCGACGGCAGCGAGAATCAGCAGGACATGGGGTTCTACGGAGAGTTCGAAAGGCATGGCAGTCAGGGCAGGGAAGGCAGGGCGCGGCAAAAGGCCACGCCAGAGCTGCACATGGTAATCCTGGCGGGGTGGTGCCCGCCAGGATTAGACCATGAGACTTATCGGTTACTTGCGGATGAAGTCGAGCAGGTCCTTGTTGATCACCTTGGCATGGGTAGTCGGCATGCCATGGGGGAGGCCCTTGTAGGTCTTTAGCTCGCCGTTGGGCAGCAGCTTGGCCGACAGCGGTCCGGAGTTCTCGTACGGCACGATCTGGTCGTCGTCGCCGTGCATCACCAGCACCGGCTGCTGGATACGCTTGAGGTCTTCGGTGAAGTCGGTCTGCGAGAAGGCGACGATGCCATCGTAATGGGCCTTGGCGCTGCCGATCATGCCCTGGCGCCACCAGTTGGCGATGACCCCTTCCGCAGCCTCGACACCGGGACGGTTGTAGCCGTAGAAGGGCCCGGCCGGCACATCGCGGTAGAACTGCGCGCGGTTGCTGGCCACCTGGGCCTGGAAACCGTCGAACACCGACTTGGGCAGGCCGCCGGGGTTGGCTGCGGTCTGCACCATCAACGGTGGCACGGCAGCGATCAGCACCGCCTTGGCGACCTTGTCCTCGGGGTGGCGAGTGATGTAGCGCACCACTTCGCCGCCGCCGGTGGAGTGGCCCACATGCACGGCACCCTGGGTGCCGAGATGCTGCACCACGGCGGCGGTATCGTCGGCGTAGTGGTCCATGTCGTGGCCGTCCCAGACCTGGCTGGAGCGCCCGTGGCCACGGCGGTCGTGGGCCACCACGCGAAAGCCTTGGGCGAGGAAGAACAGCATTTGCGCGTCCCAGTCGTCCGAGCTCAAGGGCCAGCCGTGGTGGAAGTGGATGACCGGTGCGCCGCGCGGGCCCCAGTCTTTGTAGAAAATGTCGACGCCGTCCTTCGTGGTGACGTATCCCATGTTCGCTGCTCCTGTGTGGTTTTGCGTTGAGGAACGAGAAGGTGTTGCGGGGGCGGTAGGTCGGGCGAAGCGAGCTATGAGAATAGGAGAAATGGCGAGAGGTGCTGGCTAAAACTGTTCAACCTTTCTGGGGCAGCACAGTCGGTTTCCTGTGCTTTGAGTTGGACAAGCCAGATGCAGCCTATTGCCCAGGCGCCGACCGATGTTATAGCCCTCGTCGACAACGCCCAGGTCCAGGCCATGGCCATCGGTATTGAGGGCGTGCAAGGCGAGGGTCAGGGCGATTTCCGTGTCTAGGGTGTCGGTGGTGTCGTAGAACACGCGCACCGGTTTTTGCCCATCGGGCAGGGTGTCGAGGGCCTTGAGCCAAGCGGCTTGCAAGGCCCTGGTCTGCAACGCGGGTTTGAGGCGCTTGCCGTTTTCGTCCTGCATCGAGACCTTGATCGGGCGGTGCAGATAGCCCAGTACGGGTGCGGCGTCGAACTCCTTGAGCTGGTGTTCGGTCCAGCGGACGGGCAGCCAGGGGGACGGTTCGAAATGGCCGGGGCCGCGGTTACTGATGGTTTTCCAGAGGGTGGGGAGTTGCGATTGCCAGTAGGTGGTGGGCATGGTGCTCGGGGCTAGCAAGACTTTATTACCTTTGGCGTGCTCGGCGGCTTTATACCAATCTCTGAATGCCTTGCTCTGGTCCCAATAAAACGCCCACAACTTGCCCAGGTCGGTGTTCTTGTTCTGATTGTTCTCGACTTCGTGGGTGACGAAGGGGCGAATGTAGCGGTCCACTCGGTCCGAGCGGGTGACGAGCAGGCCCGTCATGCTTTCGTAGATCGTCGGAACCACGTGGCCGTTTTGTAATCCCGGTGTGCCGGGTTGGCGATAACCGTTTCGCGTTACGTCACCGTCCCGGCTCGCGATCAAGGCTTGTGGCACCTTGGGGTTATCGTCAAAAAAGGTGAACAATCGCTCGATCATGCCTTGAGCATGGGTCGTGCTTTCATCGTCTTGCCAGAGAAACTGGGTAACACCCAAGGTCGCAGCATTACGCCCTGTATTGATCAGGCCCGCCGCAGTGAAAGTGTCATCGTAGGGAGCCGGCGGCCCTAGCGCGAACACCGGGATCGGCCAATACGCCACTGCTTCACCTGCCGAGTTCTTGAATGCGATACGGACTTTGATTCTTGCGGAGTCTTCCCTGAAGAGTAAGCCTTCTTCGTAGTCCTTTGCGTTCCTCGAGTAGATCGAAGAGAAGTTGTCGTTTTTATCTTTTATGAACTGCCAGATTTTGGACTGGCCATCTTGGTGGATTGCGAGCCCCGCCCCCCGAATTTCCAGGGCGTAGGTCCGAGCCTGGGTGGCCTGCCGCTCGGCGTTTTTGGTTTCTATCTCATTTTTATAAGCGGCAAGCTCTGCTTTCTCATTGGCCACGGCTTTGCCCCACCAGTGAATGGTGAAGATCAGCAATAGCGAGCCGACAATCGCAGCAACGCCCCAGGTCAGGGCGGGTTTCATGTCGCGAAGTACCATGCCAGTTTCCTGTGCTTTGAGTTGGACAATCCAGATGAAGCCGAGCCAGAGCACAATGAGCACCCCGGCGATCAGCAGATAAGGTTTCAGGTTGGGTCGTGACTTAACGAGGGGCTGGTTGTTCTTCATCGGCCAACGTCCTCGCCAGGGGCATTGGTTACCAGGGACGGTGGCGTTAGCGATACCAAAGCAGGAGGTGGAAACTGACCCAGTTCATAATATTCATGACTGGCCTTCACCAGTGCTTGAGCGTCCTCACTCAGTCTCGCCCAACCCGGTAATTTAGTGATTACTGCAAATCTCTCTTCATCAATCTTCCAATCCGCAACCGCCACCAACACCTCCCGCATAGCCGGGTCATCCAGGCAGTGAGCCTGGCCAATACCCGCTTCAGCCGCAACGGCCACGAGTGGTTCGCCAGGGCTGTCACTGTCGGGCGCTGGCCACTGTTGCAGGGCCTGGCGCAAGGCGTCGAAGCCGTTACTGTCCACCTTGGCCCCGCCTCGTGCGGCGGCGGTTTGCCCGAGGTCTTTGAACAGCGTCCCACACTCGGTCAGCAGCTTGAGCAGTTCTTCGCGGTCCAGTTGCGCCCCCGTGGCGTCCTGGCGTGCATAGGTGGTCAGCAACAGGCCTTGGGCGGCACGCAGGGCAATCGCGGCGTCGGTGCGCAATTCGGCGCCGTTGCCACGGGCCTTGGCCTGGCCGTCGGTACGCGGCTCGGTGAGTTTGCCCAGGTTCAGTGCCGTGGCGTGGTGCGTGGTACCGACGCGGGCCCGCAAGGCGCCCGGTGTGTCATCGAACAACAGCTCGTTGAAACCCCGACCCTTGTGCTCCTGGGTCTGGATGCCGGAGAGCGCGCGGTTGCCGGGCAGGCCTGCGGCTTTGCTGAAACGCGGCGGTGTTTGCTCGGCGTTGTACAGCACCGAGGTGACCACCGGACGGTCGATATCGCCGGCCAGGAAGGTGACCAGCACTTCCTGGCCGATACGTGGCAAGAACTGATGGCCGAAGCCACTGCCAGCGCTGGGCATCGCTACCCGCACCCAGGTGGTGCCCTGCGGCAGGCTGTCGCCGCGCTGCCAGTGGAACCTGACCTGGATGCGCGCCAGCTCGTCGGTAAACACTTCTTCGCCCTGCGGCCCGACCACGATCGCACTGAGCGGCCCATTGATAGTGGGGCGCGGCACAGTGATCGGGTGGCGATAAGGAATGCTCTGGCGAATGCAGACAAACTGATTGTCGTAAGCGGCGGGTTCATCCGAAAAGTAGTTGTTACGCCCCCGATGCTCGACCGACACCAGCAGGAACTGGCGCGCCTCTGCCGCGCCGCCTTCATGGTTGAAGTGGTGGGTCAGTTCAAAGCTGTAGCCCGCACGCATGGCCCTGCAGTTGCTGCTGCCGGTGAAGGTCTTGGCCTGGGCTT
This sequence comes from Pseudomonas sp. NPDC089554, assembly GCF_050280645.1. Taxonomy (NCBI): domain Bacteria; kingdom Pseudomonadati; phylum Pseudomonadota; class Gammaproteobacteria; order Pseudomonadales; family Pseudomonadaceae; genus Pseudomonas; species Pseudomonas sp. NPDC089554. The sequence goes on along the minus strand of NZ_JBNNVR010000006.1, from coordinate 29,220 downwards.
CAATGGCCTCCAGACGGCGACGGACCAGCGACTCGCCTTCCTCAGGCAGGCGATGGCTGTAGGCACCGAAAAAATCGTAGACCTCGTAGGCGGGGACATCGCCCTGTTCATTGAGGCTGTCCAGTTGGATGGGCAACCGATGTCTTGGCTGCTGGTAATCGAAGGTCTGGATGGCCATCTTGCCCGATTGCAAAGCCCGGTGGCTGCGCCATTGGGTGATCGCGTCACTGGTCTGGGTGACGAAGGCGCTGTGGTAACGGATCTGCGGTTGTTCGGGTAACGCTTCCAGGGCCTGGGATTGATCCGTGATGATCAGGCGGTGCCCGTCTTTGCTGTGATCGAAGTAGAAAAACAGGCCATCCTGCTCCAGCAGGCGCAACACGAAATTCAGGTCGGTTTCGCGATACTGGGTGATGTAGCTGTGGGATTTGAGCGGCTTGAACAGGCGGAACTCGAATGTGCCCAACCCGCCGTAATGCTCGAAAACCGTGCGGATGACCGTTTCAACGGTCTGCTCCTGAAAGATCCGCGAATCCACGCGCCGCGTCAGCATCCACAGCCAGGGGCTCAGTGTCGCGCTGTAACGTGCCAGGCCGCCGTCGCTGCCCAGCAGGTTGAACTGGGTGATGTGGCCATGGATATAGCGCACGTCGCCATCGGCCAGTTCGATGTCCAGTCGGGCGGGTTGGCCCATCAATGACTTGAGTTCGAGCCCGGCATCCTGGCTGATCAGCGCCAGCTCGAACTTGAACAGCGTGGACAACCCTTCATTGCCGCTGAAGTGCTCCAGCAACAGCGCCTGGTCATCTTGGAGGGGGGTGGTGAGTTTGATCAGCCGGCGGTTCTGTGCCGTAAAGAGCTTCGTCAATTCCATCGACGTTGTATTCCTTGGCAAAACGAGCCGCGGAAGTTATCACAGGGCTCGGCGAGCACCGAACCCATCGAGGCGCTAAAGAGTTTGTCAAGCCGTGACGGTCATTCCATTAGCGGCACGTACTGTCGAACCTGCGATCCTATCGAGGTGCTGTGGACGGTCGCCATGAACCTACTGGCGCGTAGCTTCATTGCCCAGTGCGATCAGGCAGGTTTGCGCGCTGTGCGTTTGCGTGGCGCGCTGCCGCTGGCCTTGGCCTTGCCTGTGGTTCTGCGCTTTTTCTTCCACGGCGCGCCCTTGCCACCGGCAGGTACGGGCGGACCGTTGATGACCAGGCGCATACCCGCGTAGCGCTGCACCAGCTTGCCCATCCAGACGGACTGGCGGGTAACGAACTCTTCCAGGGTCATTTCGCCGCTTTGCACCATGTCCAGTGCCTGCTCCCAGATGGCCGTGGTGCCGGGGTCGGCGATGGCGCGGGGCACGGCGTCGATCAGGCTGAAGGCGGCAGGGGTGGCGGACAGGGCCTTGCCGTTCTTCACCAGGTAACCGCGGTCGAGCAGGCCTTGGATGATGCTGGCGCGGGTGGCCTCGGTGCCTATGCCGGTGGTTTCCTTGAGCTTCTGCTTAAGGCGTGGGTCATCCACCAGCTTGGCGACGTTCTTCATTGCCTTGATCAGGTCGCCTTCGGTGAAGGGCTTGGGCGGTTGGGTCCACAGGTCCTTGAGCTGCAGGTCGCGCAGTGAGCAGTCCAGACCCTCGCGCAGTGCTGGCAGCACTTGCGGGGCAGGGGCTTCGCGGCCCTTGGCCGGGGTCAGCGCCTCGGGCAGGGCGCGGCGCCAGCCGGGTTCGGCGATCTGCTTGCCCACCGCACGCAGGGCGTGGCCGGCGCAGTCGAAGTCGGCCTGGGTGCGGTCGTATTCATGGTTGGGCAGGAACTGCGCCAGGTAGCGGGCACGAACCAGGGTATACACCGCCTTGTACTTGGGCGGCAGGCGGGCGGGGTCGCTGGCGGCGGCGGTGGGGATGATGCCGTGGTGGGCGCTGACCTTGGCGTCGTTCCATGCGCGTGAGCGGCGTTGGGGCTCGAGGTGTTGCTGCAGGGGGGCAAGGCTAGCGTCGGCGCGTTGCAGGGCCGACAGAATCGCCGGGGCTTCGGCATGCTGGCTGAGCGGCAGGTAGCCGCAGTCGCTGCGTGGGTAGGTGATGAGCTTGTGGGTTTCGTACAGGGCCTGGGCGATGTCGAGGGTTTCCTGGGCGCCCAGGCCGAGCTTCTTCGAGCACACCTCCTGCAATGTACCCAGGTCGAACGGCAGCGGCGCGACCTCGCGCATGCGTTCGGTCTCGACCTTGAGCACCTGGGCGCTGGCAGCCTGTGACATTTCTGCCGCGGCCTGACGCGCCAGTTCCTGGCGGATGCAGCGGCCCTGGTCGTCACAGGCGTCTTCCGGGGCGCGCCACTGGGCGTTGAAGACGCTGCCCGCGTGTTCGAGCTGGGCTTCGATGGCCCAGTACGGCACCGGCACGAAGTCGGCAATGCTGCGGTCACGGTCTACCACCAGGCGCAGGGTAGGGGTTTGCACCCGGCCCACCGGCAGCACGCCCTGGTAGCCGGACTGGCGCCCCAGCAAGGTGAACAGGCGGCTCATGTTCATGCCGATCAGCCAGTCGGCCCGGGAACGGCCCAGGGCCGAGTGATACAGGCTGAAGGTTTCGTGGCCGGGCCGCAGGCGGTCCAGGGCCTTGCGGATGGAGGCGTCGTCCAGTGCCGACAACCACAGGCGTTGTACCGGCCCACGGTAGCGGCAGTGCTCGAGCAGTTCGCGGGCGATCATCTCGCCTTCGCGGTCGGCGTCGGTGGCGATCACAAGTTCCCGGGCCTGGCCCAGCAAGCGCTTGACGGCCTTGAACTGGCTGGCGGTCTTGGGCTTGACCTGCATCTTCCACTGCTGCGGGATGATCGGCAGGTCGTCCAGGCTCCAGCGCTTGTAGCGGGCGTCGTAGCTGTCGGGTGGGGCGGTTTCCAGGAGGTGGCCGATGCACCAGGTCACGCAGACATCAGTGCCTTGCCAGCAGCCGTCGGCCTTGCGCGTGGCACCGAGGACCTTGGCGATGTCTTTGGCTTGGGAGGGCTTTTCGCAGAGGAACAGGCGCATGGCCGTGGGCGTTTCCTGGGTGAAGGTGGCGCTAGGATACGCAATTGAAGAGGTGTGTTTGCGAAAAAATCATAACAATTATCAAGACTTACCGCTTCGTAGTGTGCAAGGGCAGTATTAACACGGTTACCTGTCAAGTAATTGCGATAAATGATAGTGCGGTTAGTGGCTTATTGCCATTTAGTATAACTATAGTGCTGGATTTTAAAGAACTTCAGCTAGCCTATACGTTCTAATTGGGCCCCCCTGTTAGAGACGCGCACGGCAGCGCCCAAATAAGTGCTGTGATAGAGCGTTCTTTGTTTTCGTTTTAGTCTATTAAAACAACAGTTTGCTTAGGCATTGGATGCCGGAAAAATGGCAGGGACGACCATGAAGATCACAGACACTGCTCTGGCGGATTTCTACGCAAAAAATCCCGAGTTCGACTTGGCTGAGTTTGACTTTATTGCCCAGGACAGTGCCAGGGCCCGTCATAAAAAACTGAAAACAAAGCCACTTCCGAAAAAGGTCGAAAACGCGCTGCGCGCTCATCAACGGTTATTGCCCTTGAGCGGTAGCCAAAATGTGGCGCAATGGCTGGCGGGGCAAGGTTTCCATAGCGCTCACCATATTGCAGCACTACCCAAGCCCGCCTTTATCAAACGTGTCGCGAAGCACTTGGGGAATGCGTTTGCCGAACAACTTCATGACCGCGCCAGCCATGTCAAACATCAGGTGTCGCATGTTTGGGCCAACGTGGTCACGTCCCGGCCGCAGTCGGCCACTACGCGTCCTCGCGTCAGTACGGTGACTGAAGACACCCTCGCAGAACTGCAGGCCCTACCGAGTTACGCCGAGCTGTTCGGCAACCAGAACTTCTGCACCTGCGAAGACTGCAAATCGATCTTCGGGCCCGCCGCCTACTACGTCGACATCATGCGCATCACCGATGCCTACGTGAGCCAGGTCAACCGTGCAAGCATCCCACCCGCCTACCAACTGGCAGCGCGGCGTAACGACCTGTTCACCTTGCCGCTGAGCTGCGCCACTACCAACGACACCCTGGCCTACCTGTCCATCGCCAACCAGGTGCTCACCGATAAACTGGTGGTAGAAACCAAACAGGCGGACATTCCCTGGCTGCTGGCGACCACCACCTATCCATTCGGCACCCCCTTCAATTCACGCCTGATGCAGGTCGAGCTGACCTTGCAGAGCATGGACCTGAGCCTGGCGACCTTGTATGGCAGCACCAGTGACTTTCCTTCGGCAGACCCTCACGCCTTGGCATTGGCGGTAATGGGGCTGTCCCAGGAGCAGGCCGCGTTCGTCGGCCTGCCCTTGGGCAGCGATGCGCAGTTGAAAGTCGCCTGGGGTTTGCGCAGCGACAAGACCCTGGCCAGCTTGTCGGAGCTGGCAGTGTTTTCCAAGCGCTCCGGTTTGCCCCGCGCCGAGGTCGTCGAGCTGACGCGCCAGGGCATGACCCCGGCCGAAGTGGCGGCGGGGCTGGCGCATTCCCTGTGGTTCAACCGTACGCTGGCGGCAGGGGAGTCGGTGCAGATTCAGCTGGGCGATGACAGCCCCGATACCCTGAGCAACCTCACCCCGCAGACCCTGGATGCGCTCAATCGCTATATCCGCCTGGCGCGCTGGAGTGGCCTGGGGTTCACCGACCTGGGCTATGGCCTGCGCAGCCTCGCGTTGGACCTGCTCGACAACGCCACCCTCGCCAGCCTGGCCATGGCCCGTGGCGTGGTGCAGGGCCTGGGGTGGACCTGGGCACAGGCCTCGGCCTTGTGGGCCGACATGCCGACCACAGGGTCGGGTGGGGCGCCTGGCAGCGCTTCGCTGTTCGACCAGGTGTGGAACAACCCCGCCGTGCTGGCGAGCGATGGCCGTGCCTATCACCCGGTGTATGCGGGTAACCCACTGTACAAGGACGCGGTCGCGACCTGGGATGTGGCCGCCGGGACCACCACCTCGAGCGCTTTCGATGTCGCGCGCCTGCGTGCAGGGCTGCGGGTCAGCTCGCCCGACTTGCAGGCACTGGCCGCCATCGCCTTCCCAGGCCTCGATGAGGTGGCGCTGGATGTCGGCAACCTGTCGACCCTGTATCGCCTGGCGTCCTTGGCGCAGGTCATGGGGCTGGGTGTCGAGGATCTGTCGGTGACCGCAGGCTGGGCCGAGGTCGACGTGACCCAGCCTATTGCCCCGCAGGCCGTTGCGCGCTGGCTACTGATTCCGGGTTGGCTGGCGCAATGCAACCTTAGCGTGAACCAAGTCCAGGCCTTCCTGGACCCGCAGTTCGCCGAGCTGGCCGATGACATCGGCCAGGTCACCCACAAAGCGATGCTGTCGATCTGGACCCAGGCCCAGACCAGCTTGTTTACCGCCGGTGCCCTGATCGGCACCACTGTCAGTGCCGAACGGGCGGCCCAGCTATACGAGGCCATCCTCAAGTTGAGCACACCGGTTGCGGTGGAGGTAGGCAACGCCTATCGCCAGCACGTGCCCAATGCCGCGACGTTGGACATGGCCCTGGTGCCGCTGCCGGTCAGCGCCGCTGAGCTTGCGCCGCTGGGCTTGAGCCCCGAAGAGGCCCAGGTGGTGCTGCAAACCCTCAACCGTTTCCATCTCAGCCAGCAGCAAGTGCTCGACAGCGGCCTGGGTACGTTGTTCGGCGTGACGGTCGAGTTGGTTACCGCGCTGGGCGCGATGGTATCTGCGCAGCCGCAGCGTACCGCCTGGATCACCTGCCTGCTGACGCCCAGCGCTGACGGCGACACTACCTGGCAGCGCAGCCGCCAGGCGTTGCAGGACATGGCGCGGCTGTTGCTGGTTTGCCAGGCACTGCCGCTGGAGGTGCCGGTGATCGCGGCGATGGTGGGCATGGCGCCGGTATTTGGCTTGAACTGGGCGACGCTGTTCAGCCTCGACACGCTGCAAGCCATGAGTACCTACCTGCAAAGTCGGCAACGCCTGGGGCTGACCGACGCCACCTACCTGGCGTACCTGTCGATGCCGGCGGACACCACCTGCTCCGAGGGCCAGAAAGCCGCGGCGCTGTGCGTGCTCACCGGCTGGTCGCAGCAAAACCTGTGCGGTGTGCTGGGCGCGCTGGAGGCGACCGACTTGCTGTATGACTACACCGCCGGGCTGTTGCGATTGACGTCGGTCTTCTCCCTGTTGCAACGCGCAGGCTTCGGTGCAACGGCCTACCAGTCCTTGCTCGACAGCCGCCAGTGGACCTTGGCTGGCAACGACGGCGCCACGCACTGGCAAGCCTGGGAGCAGTTGGCCAATGCGGTCGACGGCGCGGCGGCGGCTCACTTCAGCTCAGCGTGGACCGAGGTGGTGGCGGGTATCCAGGCGCAACTGCTGGAGGCCCGGCGCGATGTGCTGGTGCCGAGCCTGCTGTGGTACTACGAGGTCAGCCAGCCACAGATCGTCAGCGCCAATGACTTGTCTGGCTATCTGCTGCTGGATGTGCAGATGGGCGGCAGCAACCAGACTTCCCGGGTGGTGCTGGCCCTGGCCTCGGTGCAGATGTACCTGAACCGGGTGCGCGCCAATATCGAGCCCGGTATCGCCCAGTTGCCGATTCCCGAAGCGTGGTGGCAATGGCTGACCACCTACCGCATGTGGGAGGCTAACCGCCGGGTGTTCCTCTACCCAGAGAACTACCTCGACCCCACCCTGCGTTCTTCGCGCACCTCGTTGTTCCTGCAACTGGAGTCGGACTTGCTGCAGACCAACATCACCCCGCAGCGGGTGGAGGAGGTCTACCGCAACTATGTGCAGGGCCTGGACCGCTATGCCTCGTTGCAGTTCGTCGATGCCTTCCGCGGCACCGTGAGCGACCCACGCCGTGGCGAGATCGATACCCTGTACGTGTTCGCCCGCAGCGCCACCGAGCCCTACGCCTACTACTGGGCCAAGCAGGAGCACGAGGCCAACTGGTCCGAGTGGACCGCCATCGATGTCACGATCAAGTCGCCCTACGTCACGCCGGTGTATGCATTTGGCCGCTTGTTCGTGTTCTGGGTGGAAACCAGCGTGGTGTCCAGCACGGCCATCGAGACACCCAACACGGGCAACACCCAGTCAAGCAATAGCGTGGTGTACAAGGCCGCGATCCGCTACAGCTTCATGGATGCCAAGGGCACCTGGATCGGCGACCAGACCCTGGCCGCCGAGCAGGTGATCTTCGCCGCGCCAAGCAACGTCAAGCTGAGCGCCCAGTCGGGCTATGAACTGTTCAACATCAACAGCCTGTTCTGGCAGAAGTGCAATGTATTGCTGTTTGCCGGTACCGCGCCGATCGGCCCGGAAAACGACGTGCGTATCGATGAAAAGATCGCCGTGTTGTATGGCCCGTTCCTGGAGAACACGTCCAATGACACGCTGATCCCCATTCCGACGGTGCCGCCGCTGAGCGGGCAGGTCAACCCGGCGGTCGCGCAATTCGAGATGGAGGTTTACCGACGCAGCCGCATCGTCAACCAGGCCATCGGCTCGGGGTCCCGTGGAGTGGTCGGCCTACGTGAGCCGATGTTGCTCAACCGCGAGCTGCTCAAGGACTACCTGTTCCAGCGTACCGAGTTCCTCAACCTGGCAGACAACTATTCCACCGGCGTGCCGCCCACCGTACAGCCGCTGTACGACTACGCGATGAACCGCCTCTACGTGCGCCCCACGCTCAACCTGTTTCGCAGCAATTACTACGGCGACTGGAACAACAGCATCGAAACCGCGTTGCTGCGCAGGCCCATGAGCGCCGCCTGGATCGCTTTCCGAGGCCTCGATGAAGCTGGCGCACAGCAACTGATCAACGACCTGCTCAGCGCCGGTTACCTCAGTGCTGGCAGCGCTGCTGGCAAGTATGTGGTCCAGCCCGGGTTCAACAACAACGCCGACTTCCGCTTCCTGTTCAACGGCGATGAAAGCCGCGACGTGGAAATCATCCGGCAGTGGACCAAGCACTGCCTGTTGCAGGCAAGCATCGAGCAGCGCGAAGTACAGGTGGCTACCTTCCTGATGACCGAGCTGAGCCTGGGTGCCGGCGAGCAGGCCCTGAAGGACCTGCGCGCCGCTGGAATACTGGAGGCGGGGGACTACGTGCGCCCCAGCTTCAATTCCACCACCGACTTGTCGCTGATTCTCGATGGTGCGCCCGACCATGCCTCGGTGGAGTTCGTGATTCGCCAGGAGCTGTTCGTCGCCATGGGTGACACGGTGTTGTTCTCCCGGTTGTCGAACCGCCAGTGCTCCACCTTCGTCATCAAGAACCAGCCGTCGCACTTCGTCGGCAACGTCAACAGTGAAAGCTTCCTGGTGACACCGGACACCTCGCGCTCGCCGCCGCTCAACGAGAAGTCCCGGGCCATAGGGATGGCGACTGCGCAGTCGGTCACCGAGTTGTCGTTCGTTGGCAGCCACATCACCCCTGATGAGTCCAAGGCAGCGTTCGTGCTGTTGGCGCAGCACAAGGTGATCGATAGCAAAGGGCGCCTGCTGCAACCCTTCCAGAGCACCGACGACCTGAGCTACCTGTTCCCGGACGAGCCGGCCCCCAGCCGCCAGATCAAGACGGCCCAGGTGCGCGTCGTGCTGGTGGACCTGCCGACCATGACCTTGGTGTCCTACTACGCCGAAGACGATGAAATCATCATCACCGCCCAGTCGTTCATGCGCATGGGCATCTCTCAGGCCCAGGCCAAGCATGTGTTCGACACCTTGGTGGCGCGCCGGGCGATTGGCCCGCAAGGCTACATCTCTTCGCGCTATGACCCGGTGCGCGACCTCGTCGACCTGTTCCCCGATGAGTCGGCCAGCAAGGCGGCGCTGCTGACCGCCGAGGTGGCGCTGATCATGCGCCAGTACTACGACAACACCTGGCGGCGCGACGTGCATGACCTGTACTACCGCTTCACCCGCATGACCACCGGGGCCGTGCCGAAGCTGTCGGCCGCCTTGCAGCAGGGTGGGGTACCGGCGTTGCTGAGCCTGCACCAGCAGCAGGCGCCGATCATCGCGACCACGCCGTTCAGCAGCTATGCCCCGGGCGAGCGGGTACGGCCTCCGGCCCTGAGTGACGCTACCCAGGTGGACTTCGACGGCGTCTATGGCCTGTATTACTGGGAGCTGTTCTTCTTCACGCCGCGGCTGATCGCCGATGCGTTGTTCCAGGCCGGTGACTTCCAGGGTGCGCTGGGTTGGTTGCAGTACATCTTCAACCCCAGTGAACGCCTGACCTCGCTGTCGCCGAGCGACTTCCAGACGCCGGACATCTCTGCTGCGCAGGCTGCCCAGACGTTCGACCTGCTCAAGGGCCACGGGGTGATCACCGAGCAGAACCAGGTGTCCAGCGACTACACCAGCCGCACCGGCCTGGACTACCTGTTCCCCGATGTGCTCGACCCGCTGCTGCGTACGCGCATGATCGAGCAGGTGCGCGCGGTGCTGTTCAACCACCAGACCGCCAGCCTGGCCTGCCAGTTCTGGCGCTTCCAGCCGTTTCGCAACCACACCCAGCAATCGCTGCTGCAGACCCTCACCAGCCCGGTGCAGATTGCGGTCTACAACAGCGACCCCTACGACCCCTATGCCATTGCCCAGCTGCGTATCGGTGCCTTCGAGCGGGCGACGTTCACCAGTTATATCGACCTGCTGGTGGCCTGGGGCGACAGCTTCTTCCAGCGCAAGACCCGCGAATACCTCAATGCCGCCTACCTGTTGTATGTCATGGCCAGCGACCTGCTGGGGCAGCGCCCGGAAAGCGTCGGGCCCTGCACCGACCAGTTGCCAGTGACCTTCAACGAAATCCTCGAGCGCTATGGCAACGATCCCGATGCCATCCCGCAATTCTTGCTGGACATGGAGAACCTGCTGGCGGTTCGCGGCACAGCACTGGCCAATTCCGTGTCGATGACGGGCGGCGCCTTCAATGAAATCGATGCGCTTTTCTGCGTGCCGCAGAACGAAATGCTCCTGGCCCGCTGGGACACCGTCGAAGACCGGCTGTACAAGATCCGCAACAACCTCGACCTGGACGGCAACCCCTTGCTGCTGCCGTTGTTCGCCGCCCCCATCGACCCGATGGCGCTGGTACGGGCCGCCGCCAGCGGTTCAGGCGGCGGCTTTGCCGAACTTGCGGTGCGCGAGCCGACGGCGCAGACCTTGCGCTTCAGCACGCTGCTGATCAACGCCCGCTCGGTGGTAGGCGACTTGCAGATGCTCGGCAGCGAGTTGGAGCAGGCCCTGAGCGGGCAGAGCAGCGAAGCCTTGATGTTGCTGCAATCGACCCATGAGCAACAGCTGCTCAGTGCGCAGTTGTTGTCGTTCGAGCAACGCATCAAGGCCTCCCAGGCCACCTTGGATGCGGTGCAGGCGACGCGGGCGATGACGGCGCAGCGCAAGCAGCATTACGACGACCTGGTGAGCGATGGCATGATCGCGGCCGAGATCCTGTCCATCACCTTGGGCATCGCTTCGCGCGTCAGCGGCTTCGTCGCCATCGGTTTCGAAACCGGCGCCGCGATTGCTGCATTGACGCCCCAGGTGGGGTCGCCGTTCGCCATGACTTATGGCGGCTTGCAGATCGAGGGCAGTTTGCACCGGACCTCGGGCATGTGGCGCCAGACCGCCGAGGTAATGGACACCGCCAAGGACCTGAGCGACACCCTCGGGCAGTTCCAGCGCCTGAAACAGGGCTGGCAGCAGGAGGCCACCCAGGCGGGCCTGGAGCTGACCCAGATCGACCAGCAGATCCTCAACGCCCGCGCTGACCTTGCCAGCAGCAAGGCCGACTACGCGGCCTACCAGCTCAACCTGAAGAACGCCCAGGCGCAGCAGGCGTTCCTGCAGGGCAAGTTCGATAACCCGGACTACTACGCCTGGCGTGTCAGCCGTGCCACGGCCTTGTACTACCAGACCTACCAGCTGGCGCTGCAATCGGTGAATGCTGCGCAGAGTGCCTTGCAGTGGGCCTTGGGCGATACCACCGCCTACCTGACAACCGACCCCTGGGACCCGGCACGGCGCGGCTTGATGGCCGGTGCCAGCCTGAACCTGGTGCTCGACCGCATGGACTACGCGTTCTCGCAAAAGGACGTGCTGCACCAGGAGATCACCTGCAACCTGCACCTCTCGCAACTCAACCCGGCGCAATTGATTCGCCTGCGCGCCGAAGGGGTGGCCGACTTTTCCCTCAGCGAAGCGCTGTTCGACTTCGACTTCCCCAGCCATTACTGCCGCCGTATCAAGGCGATCAGCGTCACCTTGCTGGGGGCCGACGGTGCCTTGCCGGTCAGCGTACACGCCAACCTCACCCAGACCGCCAACAAGATCCTGCGCGAGCCGACCGACAAGGGGCTGCAATACATGCTCAAAGGCACCGGCAACCCGGGCGGCGATGTCTGGGTGGACTGGCGCGCGAACCAGAGTGTATCGCTCAGCCGCAGCGAGGCCGACGAGGGCGCCTTCGTCGAGTTCTACATGGATGGCGAGAAACTGCAGCGTTTCGAGGGCACCGGAGCGGTCTCCAACTGGAATTACCAGTTGCCGAAGAACACCAACCAGTTCGATTTCTCGCAGATCGAAGATGTGCAACTGAACCTGCGCTACACCGCCACCGACGGTGGCAAGACCTGGCGCGAGGCAGTCGAGAAAGCCCTGGGCGGCCAGACCTACAGCACCGCGCTGATGGTCAGCCTGGCGTCCGCCCAGCCCGAGGCCTGGGAGGCGTTTCTCGCCGACACCCACGACCCGTTATGGCAGGCCCTGGACTTCGAGATTCCGGCCGAAATATTCCCGCCCAACACCACCGGGTTGGTGGTGGACAAGGCCTACCTGGCCCTGGTGGTCGCCAGCGGCATCACGCTGCCGACCAGTTCCAGCTTCCTCAAGCTGCAGGCCGGTCAGCAGCCCCAGCAAGCGGTCACCAATGTGGGGCTGGCAGGGCAGGTGGCCTACATGAACGTCCCCCTCAAGCAGATCGCGGGGGCATGGAAGGTGCTGTTCGATCTGCAAACGATGAAATCCAACCCCGGATTGGCCGTATTGCTCGATGGCAACGGTCATGTCAACAGCGCGGCCTTGCTCAACCTCTTCGTGTCGGTGCAGTTCACCGCCACGGTCTTCAAATGAGCCGGTGCCTGCATCACTACTTTGAAAGGAGATCAAGGTGACCGATCAATGCAAGCAAAGCCTGGAACCCGGACAGTCGTTATGCTCGGTGACCCACTGCGAGAGTTACCGTGAGTCCTCGACCATGGCCCGTTGGTGCAAGTGCAAGACCTGGGATGGCAAGCCCATGCCTGACTGCAAGCCAATGGGCGGCAACTTCCCGGTGGAAACCTACAACTGCTACAACAAGACGACCCAGGAACGCAGGAACATCCCCCAGTCGGCATGCCAGGACCTGCGCGACCAGAACCGCGATTGGTCGTGGGAAGCCTGTTATTGCTGTTGCTCGTGCTTCGCCTGGGGCACCCGCATTACTGTGGCCCCGGACACCTACCGCATCGTCCAGACCATCGGCCTGGGCGATCCGGTACTGACCACCCGGGTAGAGGTGGTGGGTGGCAAGCCCATGCTGACCTGGGTCAGCCGCGCCGTGACCTTCTCCGATGGCATGGCGCCGGCGGCGCATCAACCTGCGGTGCTCTTGCAATACGGCGACCAGGGCGAGCTGACCGTTACCCTCGACCAGCCGATGCTACTGGCCAACGGTCTGCTCAAGACCGCCGACCGGCTGACCACCGACGACCAACTGGTGGACCGGGACGGCCAGCCGGTGGCGCTGCATGCGGTCATCCTGGGCAAGTTCACCATCGGCTTCCATTCCCTGACCACCCAGGACTTCGCCCAGGACGTGAATGCCGAGTGGTTCCTGGAGGCCAATGGCGTGATCGCGGGCGACCACATGGTCCTGGCCATGCAAGACGATGAGTCCATGGCCAAGCGCTTCGTCAAAGGCCATGACGACCTGCCACGCCTGGGCTCCAAGGCATATGCCAAGGGCCGCAAGGACTGTACCGGAAATGCGTTGCTCACCGCGCGTGCGCGGGAAATCGCCAACGAAGCCTTCCTGTCGATGGACGAGCTGATCAGCGGCACCTCCCCGGTGCCTTTCGGCGCCACGCCCTACATGACCCAGAAGCAGGCGGCCAACGTGGCGGTCAACGGCACCTTCCGCAGCCTGGGGCAAACCTTACTGGTACCCGATTTCACGTACCTGACCAAGGTCTTCAATGCGTTCTTCCCCAAGGTCAATTTCTACCTGGCCTGGGAAGACACCCACCCGAACATGTTCGCCTTCCAGGCGTATGGGCAGAACACGGTCTACCTGTCCGGGCAACTGCTACGCCTGGAGGGCATGTTCAAGCAGGGCCTGGCGTTCTTGATGGCCCAGGGCGTGGCACGTTTCGAGTCGACGACCTACACCAATGACTCGGGCCTGGTGTGCACGGGGCTGGCGGACTACTTCGGGGCCAACCAGATCCTGCAGACCGTGTTCTACGGCAGCTACGGCAGCTGGGTGAACCCTGGCTTCGAGCAGATCCAGGGGCTGTTCGCGCTGATCGACGAGGCCAACCGCATTGGCCATGAAATGTGCTCGACGCCGTCGATCCCTTGCCGGCTGGAAAGCATCGAAGCCGCCATTATCGGGATGCCGCTGCCGCCTTGTGCGGGTGGGCCGGTGCCGTATTCGCTCAAGCTCGAGAGCGCCAGGTGGACGACCCACGAGGGGGCGATCGCGGTCGAGGCCCACTTCAGCCATCGGCTTGACCTGGTGAGCGCCAAGGACATCGGGCATTACCGCTTGACCTATCAGGACAGCACCTCCCCAGGGGGCGTGCCGATTCCGCTGGCGCTGGTGCAAATCGATATCAACGACCCGTCGCGGCTGTGGGTCATCGTCGATGGGCACGCCAATTTCAAAGGTGTGGTTACCCTGGCCGTTCGTGACCTGTACGCCGACAACGGCTCGACCCTGGACCCTGATGCCTCCAGCGTGACTGTAGGTGGCGCCCCATGACCTCACTGCCATTGGACCCCAGCCAATCCGAGAGCCAGCTGTGTGCCGAGCTGGGCCAGGCGCTGGGCTTGCCAGAACCGGTCAGCGCGACGGTGCTGCAAGCTGCCTTGGCGAGCGACAGCTATGCCCGCAGCCTCCTGGCCAGCCGACGCACGCCGCAGATGTTGCAGATGCTGCTGGCATCGCCACCCAGGCGTACCCAGCCCAAGGACCGGCACAGCACCGTCGAGCTGCTCCAGCGCGGTAGCCAGGCCTTGCTGGGGTGGGCCAAGACGGGGTTCTCCACCACCGACCCGGTGGAGCGGGAGGCTCGTTCCCAGGCCTGCCTGCAATGCCCTCATCGACGCGCGCCGGGGGCCAGCCTGTTGCAGGCCACCCGTTCGGAGCTGGGGGTTTGCGGGCTGTGCGGCTGCCCGCTGTCGCGCAAGGTCTCGATGCTGTCCGAGACATGCCCGGGCGAACTGCCGAACGACCCGGGCATGAATCGCTGGGGGCAGGCCATGAACGTGAATGAACAACTGCACTAACACAAAAGGAGTTGTCATGAGTACATCACAGCCACAATCAGGAGCGTCCGTTGCAGCCGGCATTGCCGGGCTGTTGAGCGGCGCGATTCTCAACCAGCACTACCCCCTGCAGGCTGCGGCGGGTGGCACGGCAAGCGGGGGCGCCGGCGGCGGGTCTGGCTCGGGCGGCGGGGCGAGCGACCAGGGCAACACCCAGGCCAAGACCTGCAAACCCACCCGCAACCCTTGCTGCAAGCCACCGGGCGAAGGCGCTGAGCAGCAGGACCCGCCCGTGGATGCGCCCATGGGTACCCAGGCCAAGACCTGCAAGCCCACGCGCAACCCCTGCTGTAAACCACCGGGAGGAGGCGAGCCGGACCCGCAGAGCACCAAGGCCAAGACCTGCAAGCCGACCCGCAACCCCTGCTGCAGGGCCAGCGAGGAGCTGGTAGGCGACACCGCTGAAGTCCAGGGCACGACTGCCAAGACCTGCAAGCCCACGCGCAACCCTTGCTGCCGGACTGACGCAGAGGGCGGGAGCGACGGCGTCCAGGGCACCACCGCCAAGACCTGCAAACCGACCCGCAACCCGTGCTGCAAACCGGCCTGATCCTGGCCGACACCCTTGGCCACGGGGCAGCGCAACGCTGCTTCGTGGCTTTTCCGTTCGAGGGGACACAATGATCCTGACCCGCCACAACACGGCTGTTTTCCTGGTCAATCACGGGCTGCTCGATACCCGCAGCCTGATCGAACACACCCTGGCCATTCGCAGCCACAGCCAGCGTAACCGTGGCTTCAGCGTCACCTGGCCGAATGGCCAGGGCTATTACGTCAAACAGCACCGACCTGACGCGGGGCCCTGGGAAAGGCGCTCCAGCGTCGCCCATGAGGCTCAGGTGCTGGGGCGCTTGAGCGAACGAGACGAATTGCACGATTGCGTGCCGACGCTGCGTTATTACGACGCCCATCGCCAAGCGTTGGTGGTGGACTGGCTGTCGGACACTCAGGCTGTTCATGAAGTGGCCATTCGCGCCGAGGGCCCTGATCTGCTGGTTGCCAGCCAACTGGGGCAGGCCTTGGCCAGGCTGCATCAAGGGTTGGCTGCAATCCCTTGTGACGAGCTGGCAGGGCAGGTGCCCTGGGTGATTCGCCTGGATCGTCTCTATCCGTTTGCCGGTGAGGACCAAAGCTGGGGGCAGGCGCGCCTGGTGGCGCTGGTGCATGCTCAAGAGGAATGCATGACAGCGTTGGACGCATTGGCCAGCACCTGGCCGCGGACGCAGTTGATACATGGCGACATGAAATGGCAGAACTGTTTGCTGCGTGGTGAGCAGTGCATATTCATCGATTGGGAACTGGCGGACTGTGGCGATCCGTTGTGGGACCTGGCCGGGTTGATGCAGTCCTGGCTCAAACGCTGGATCGACGATCAACATCAGGGCGCCAGCGCTGATTACGCCGTTGCACAGGCGGCGCGGGGCTTCATTGCCTACCAGCAGGTGCTCGCCCAGGTGTGGCATCACTACCGTGTTGTTCGCCAGGCCAGCGCCGAACGCCTGATGGCGCTGTGCGGTGCTCGTTTGTTGCAGACCCTGTACGAAGACCTTGCCGATGAGCCTGAACTGGGCGCTGCCCACATTCTGTTGCTGCAATTGGCGCGTAATCTGCTGGTGGCCCCGCAACATGCGGCGCAGCAGTGGCTGGAGGTGGCATGAGTGCGCTGAACGACGCTTCCCAACCTTGGTGGCTGCGCCTGCGCGGTGCCCTTGAAACCTTGCATTGCGACGCCGAAGGCAGGTTGTTTATCGAGGGCCAGGCCTTTGGTCGCGACCCTCTGGCCATGAGCGCTGGTGACCGCGTGTACCACGACGACCCGCGGATCGTGCGGTTGCAGCAGTACCTGTACCGCCACTACTACACCGGCGCCGTCCGCGACCCCTCACCGCAACCGGCCTGGTATCCGTCGCCGGCGGTGGGGCAGGCCGCGTCCTGGCGGGTGTTGGAGCAGCTGGGAGAAGGGGCGTTGGCGGTACAGCGCGGTACCCGGGTGCGGCGTGTCGAAGCTGGCGAGTACCTGTTCGAGGGTGTACCGGCCCGGGCCACGCGCGGGCACCAAGTCAATGTCCAGCGCTCGGCCTGGACCACGCAACTGGACCCGGCCTTCGTCTACCTGTTCGGCCACACCGCCGCCGATGCCTTCGATGAAGATTGCCTGGTGCGCTATTACCTGGCGCCCGAGCCTGCGCACTTGGCCCAGGTGGTGCAGACGCTCAGCAGCGCGCTGGACCAGGCTTGCCTGCCCTACCTGCTCAAGTACCCCAGCGACCCCGGTGAATGGCTGCGTGACGATGCTGTTGTGCTGTACATCGCCGCACGCCAGGCCCACCAGGTGCATGGCCTGCTGGGCCACCATGCGCAATGGCTACGCCAGCGCTTGCGGGGTCGGGTACCGCTCTGGACCTTGCCGCTGTTGCCGGGGTTGGGGTTTGCCCAGGACCCAACCGATGGCCAGAGCTTTGGTGAAAGTCGCTGTCGTGCCCTGGCCCTGGGGTTGCGGGAAGCGGTTTGCTCTGTCGACGCGATGGCGGTCATTCGCCAGCAATTCGAGGCCCAGGGCATCGATTGGCAGCAGCCGCATTTGAACCTCGACCCTGATGACCGTTTCGGCCTGCACCAGTTGGTGTTTTGCGAGGGGCATGCGCTACCTGTAACGCTGGTCGAGCCTTCTTGCGACGTGCTCGGGGAGGCGACCCGCATTGGCCAGCACTTGTGTGCCGAGGCCTTGTGGGTGGGCGATCGGTGTACCTGGATCACCGACGATGCCGATGACCGTGACGGCCCATTGGCGGCCTTTGCCCGCAGCATGAACGCCAGTCTGTATGACGGCACCCTTGGCGTTGCGGCGTTCCTGGTCCTGTTGGCGGAGCAGGCGTCAGCACAAGGCTTTGTCGACACCGCCCTTGGCGCGTTGCGTCACGCTTTGCACCACCCCACTGCCAACCTGCTGAGCCTCTATGAGGGGCGCCTGGGTACTGTGACGCAGGGGTTGTGGTTGGCGCAGCGCCTGGGTGATGGGGCGTTGGTGGAGCAATACTTGGACGCCGCCGCCAACCTGCTGCAACAACTGAAGGTGCTGCCCGAGGGTCATCAGTCTGCCGACCTGATGCACGGCCTGGCTGGCGCGGTCCTGGGGCTGCTTGGCTTGGCCCGGCAGGCGCCTGCCCTGGCGCCGCAAAGCCTTGCCACGGCCGAGGCCCTGGGTCGACGCCTGGTGCAGCAAGCCCATGTCACCGAATATGGTTGGCACTGGCCCGAACAGGGGCCCTTGGGGTTATGTGGCTTGTCCCATGGCAATGCGGGCATCGCCCTGGCCTTTGCCCAACTGGCCCAGCAGAACCCTGACCGCTGCTGGGACGAGGCGCTGGAGCAGACCCTGGCCTACGAGGCGCACTGGTTCCTGCCCGAGCAGGGCAACTGGCCCTATCTATTCGCCGAGGACGCCCAGCGCCTGGATGACCGCCCGAGCCATTGCGGCATGGCCTGGTGTCATGGCGCACCCGGCATTGCCCTGTCACGCCTGGCCTTGTGGCAACTGACCGGGCAAGAGGTGCACCGGGACGTTGCCTGGCGTGCCTTGCAGAGGGTTCATCAGGACTTGTGCGCAGCATCGCCACAGGCGGGCAGCAGCTACACCTTGTGCCACGGCCCGGCGGGCAATGCCGACATCCTGCTGACGGGGGCTTTGATGCTGGGGGAGCCGAGCTGGGTCGAGTGCGCCCGGCAAGTCGCCCAGCGCGGGCTGGCCGAGGAGGGTGGGCAATGGCGCAGCGGGCTAGGGGTGCGTGACGGCCACTCACTGGGGCTGATGCTGGGGCTGGCTGGCACGGGGTACTTCCTGATGCGTTGCGCGCCAGGGGCCTCGGTGCCGGGGTTGCTGTTGCCGTTGGGGCATGCCGCCAATCTGTGAGGAGTCATAAATTGGGGCTGCTGTGCGGCCCCTTCGCGGCGGTTCGGCGCCCCGACAAGCCCGCTCCTACAGGTCCTGCGCAAACCCTGTAGGAGCGGGCTTGCCCGCGATGGGCTGCAAAGCAGCCCCAAACGTCACGCAACTTCCTGCGAATCACGCACCATGTCCACGTGGGCAATGCCCGCCTCGAGGAACTCCTCGCTGACTACGCGAAAGCCCAAGCGCTCGTAGAACGGTGTGGCATGCACCTGGGCGCTGAGGCGCTGCTGCTTGAGGTCGCGGTGCTGCGCCTCGAGGATCACCGCTCGCATCAATGCATCGCCGACGTTAAGGCCGCGCCAATCCTTGAGCACCGACACCCGGCCGATGGTGCCATCGGGCAGCAGGCGTGCGGTGCCGACCGGGTATTCGCCTTCCAGGGCAAGGAAATGCACCGCCGTCGGGTCTTCGGCATCGAACTCCAGCTCCGGCGGCACGTGCTGCTCGGCGACGAACACGGCGCTACGGATACGATGGATATCGGCGTGGTCTTTGTGCCAGTCGGCCAGGCGTACGCTGATCCTATTCATTGGCGAACCCCAGGCTGCCTTGCTTGACCAGCTGGCACACCAGGGTCAGGGCTTCTTCGTCCTCCAGCCATTGCGCCAGGTTCTCGATGTGCAGGGCATCGGCGGCGCAGATCAGCTTCAGCAGGTCGCGCAGGTGCCCCGACAGCAGGCGGCTCTGGCCGCTGGCGAACAGCAGCAGGTTGTCGTCGACTTCCGACCAGGCCATGCGCGCGCTTGGGTTGCGGATCAGGATGGCGCCTTGCTCCAGGCTGTCGATCAGCTCTTCGTCGCTGAGCTCTTCACCTGCGACCTGCTCGGGGTAGCGCGGCTCGGTCATGAACTGGCCGAACCAGGTCAGCAGCAGGCGCTCGTCGCCCATGTGCTCGGTCAGCAGGGCCTTGAGGCGGTCCAGGGCGTCGTGCTGGATCTGGTGCGGGTCGCTGGTAGGCTGGGCGTCGGCGTCGCTGTAGCGTTCTTCGTCCGGCAGGAACTGGCTGAGGAAGTCGGTGAAGTGGGTCAGCACTTCGGCGGCGCTTGGCGCACGGAAGCCTACCGAGTAGGTCAGGCAATCGTCCACGGCGACACCATGATGAGCCAGGCGCGGCGGCAGGTAGAGCATGTCGCCCGGCTCCAGGGTCCACTCGTCGCTTTGCTGGAAGTCGGCAAGGATGCGCAGGTCGGCGTGCTCAAGCAGCGGGCTTTCGCTGTCGCACATCTGCCCGACCTTCCAGTTGCGCTGGCCGTGGCCTTGCAGCAGGAACACGTCGTAGTTGTCGAAGTGCGGGCCGACGCTGCCACCGGGGGCGGCGAAGCTGATCATCACATCGTCGATGCGCCAGCTGGGCAGGAAGCGGAAGTGCTCCAGCAGCTCGGCCACTTCTGGCACGAACTGGTCGACCGCTTGTACCAGCAGTGTCCAGTCACGCTCGGGCAGTTCGGCGAAGGCGTCTTCCTCGAACGGGCCGCGGCGCAGCTCCCACGGGCGCTCGCCGTGCTCGAGGATCAGGCGCGACTCGACTTCCTCTTCCAAAGCAAGGCCGGCCAGCTCGTCGGGGTCGATCGGGCTTTCGAAGTCGGTAAAGGCCTGGCGCACCAGCAGGGGCTTCTTCTGCCAGTAGTCGCGCAGGAATTCACGGGCCGTCAGGCCGCCCAGCAGCTGCAGTGGAATATCAGGATTCATGTTCAACCTATTGAAAAAAAGTAGTTTTCATCCGGGAATAAAAACGCCCGGCTGAGCCGGGCGTTTCCACGCGGGGTCAGGCTCAGATGCGCTTGGCCTGCGCGGCCGCGTTGCCGATGTAGGTGGCGGGGGTGAGCTGCTTGAGCTCGGCCTTGGCCTCGGCCGGCATGTCCAGGCCGTCGATGAAGGTCAGCAGCGCTTCAGGGGTGATGCCCTTGCCACGGGTCAGCTCCTTGAGCTTCTCGTAGGGGTTCTCGATGTTGAAGCGGCGCATCACGGTCTGGATCGGCTCGGCCAGCACTTCCCAGCATGCGTCCAGGTCGGCGGCAATGCGCGCCTCGTTGACTTCCAGCTTGCCGATGCCTTTGAGGCTGGCTTCATAGGCGATGACGCTGTGGGCGAAGCCCACGCCCAGGTTACGCAGCACGGTGGAGTCGGTCAGGTCGCGCTGCCAGCGGGAAATCGGCAGTTTGCTGGCCAGGTGCTGGAACAGCGCGTTGGCGATGCCCAGGTTGCCTTCGGAGTTCTCGAAGTCGATCGGGTTGACCTTGTGCGGCATGGTCGAGGAGCCGATTTCACCGGCGACGGTCTTCTGCTTGAAGTAGCCCAGGGAAATGTAGCCCCACACATCGCGGTCGAAGTCGATCAGGATGGTGTTGAAGCGAGCGATGGCGTCGAACAGCTCGGCGATGTAGTCGTGCGGCTCGATCTGCGTGGTGTAGGGGTTGAACTGCAGGCCCAGCTCGTCTTCGATGAAGGCGCGGGCGTTGGCTTCCCAGTCGATCTGCGAGTAGGCCGACAGGTGGGCGTTGTAGTTGCCCACGGCGCCGTTGATCTTGCCCAGCAGCGGCACGGCGGCCACCTGGGCGATCTGGCGCTCAAGGCGGTAGACGACGTTGGCCAGTTCCTTGCCCAGGGTGGTCGGCGAAGCCGGCTGGCCGTGGGTGCGCGAGAGCATCGGCACGTCGGCATGCTGGTGGGCCAGGGTGCGGATGGACTCGGCGATCTGGCGCATCAGCGGCAGCAGCACGTCGGCACGGCCGGCGCGCAGCATCAGGGCGTGGGACAGGTTGTTGATGTCCTCGCTGGTGCAGGCGAAATGGATGAACTCGCTGACCTTGGCCAGTTCCGGCAGCTTCGCGGCCTGCTCCTTGAGCAGGTACTCGATGGCCTTGACGTCGTGGTTGGTGGTGCGCTCGATCTCTTTCACGCGCTCGGCGTGCTCGAGTTTGAAGTCGCTGGCCAGGGCGTCGAGCAGGGCGTTGGCTTCGGCGGAGAACGCCGGCACTTCACCGATCTGCGGGTGGGCGGCCAGGCGCTGCAGCCAGCGAACCTCGACCAGGGCGCGGAAACGGATCAGGCCGTATTCGCTGAAGATAGGGCGCAGGGCCTGGGTTTTGCCGGCATAGCGGCCGTCTACAGGGGAAACCGCAGTGAGCGAAGAAAGCTGCATGGGGTGTTCTCGGCAGTCAGGCTTTTGGAAGGGCGCGTATCATACATGAAAATTGCGCCCGAGTCGGGTGGCTGACCAAAGGTCGGGCCTGTTCAAGCGTTATTGGCCCCCTGTAGGAGCGGGCTTGCCCGCGAATGTGGCGGTACGTTCAACATCGCATTGCGGGCAAGCCCGCTCCTACAAGGGGCGGCGGCGCGTCTTTACGTTGGTGCGCGCATCATGTCGTAAAGCTCGTTGAGCAACTTGCGGCGGCTGAACACCAGCTGCCAGCGATGCCCGCCCAGCTGGCGCCACAGGCGCGCGGCGCGGATGCCGGCCAGCAGCAGGGCGCGGATCTTCGAGGCATTGCTGGCCTGTTGCAGGAAACGCATGTCGCCGTGCACCTGGATACGCTGGCGCAGGGTGCTCAGGGTGTCCTGGTACAAGGCTCCGCTGGAAGCGATGACGTTTTCGTGAACCAGGCCGAAGTGCTCGGCCTGGGACTGGATTTGCGGCAGGCGGTTGCCGATGGTGTCGAGCAGGTCACCGCGTTTGTTCAGCTGGCGCTCCAGGCCCAGCATCGACAGCGCGTAGCGCAGCGGCTCGCGTTGCAGGCTGCTGGGGTCGCGCTCCAGGGCGCCGACCAGCGCGCGGTAGCCGTCGCGCAGGTTGAGGTCGTCGCCGCCGAACACCTCGAGGGTGTTCTGCGGGTCGCGTACCAGCAAGCTGCCAAGCATGCAGCCGATGTTGGCTTCACTGGCCTGCCCGGTGCGGGCAATGCGGTCGACCAGTACGGCGGCCTGGAACACGGCGCCCAGGGCGACCAGTTGTTCGTTGAGGTTACTCATGGGCGTGGGCTCCATGGCTCGGCGGTCTCGATCACGCCGCCGCCCAGGCACACCTCGCCGTCGTAGAACACCACCGACTGGCCGGGGGTCACGGCGCGCTGCGGTTCGTCGAACACGGCGCGGTAGCCGCTTTCGGTGCGCTCCAGGGTGCATGCCTGGTCGCTCTGGCGGTAGCGCACCTTGGCGGTTAGCTGGCGCGGGCTGTCGAGGTCGATGGGGTTGACCCAGTAAATTTCCGAGGCCAGCAGCGCGCGGGAGAACAGCCAAGGGTGCTCGTTGCCCTGGCCGACCACCAGCACGTTGCGCGACAGGTCTTTCTCCAGCACGTACCACGGCTCGTCGCCGGCGTCCTTCAGGCCGCCGATGCCCAGGCCCTGGCGTTGGCCGATGGTGTGGTACATCAGGCCGTGGTGCTGGCCGATCACTTCGCCGTCGGTGGTCTGGATCTCGCCTGGCTGGGCTGGCAGGTATTGCTTGAGGAAGTCGCTGAAGCGGCGCTCGCCGATGAAGCAGATACCGGTGGAGTCCTTCTTCTTCGCGGTGGCCAGGCCGTGTTTCTCGGCAATGGCGCGCACCTCGGGCTTTTCCAGTTCGCCCACCGGGAACAGGGTGCGGGCGATTTCCGCACCGCCCACGGCGTGCAGGAAGTAGCTCTGGTCCTTGTTCGGGTCAAGGCCCTTGAGCAGCTCGGTGAGTTCGCCGGTGTCGCGGCGGCGTACATAGTGGCCGGTGGCGATCAGGTCGGCGCCCAGCGACAGGGCGTAGTCGAGGAACGCCTTGAACTTGATTTCGCGGTTGCAGAGGATATCCGGGTTCGGCGTGCGGCCGGCCTTGTATTCCTCGAGGAAATGCTCGAACACGTTGTCCCAGTATTCGGCGGCGAAGTTGGCGGTGTGCAGCTTGATGCCGATGCGGTCGCATACGGCCTGGGCGTCGGCCAGGTCTTCGCGGGCGGTGCAGTATTCGGTGCCGTCGTCTTCTTCCCAGTTCTTCATGAACAGCCCTTCCACCTGGTAACCCTGCTCCATGAGCAGAAGGGCAGAGACGGAAGAGTCCACGCCGCCGGACATGCCGACGATGACGCGGGTCTTGGCGGGGTCTTTGAGTGCTGGGCTGGTCATGGTTACCGATGGGGATCTGGGGGAAAAATTCCGATTCTATCAGGACGCTGGCCGCGCGTCAGTCACGTAGCAGGGTGAGGCTGTGCAGGGGGCCGGTGAGGTAGTCGTCCAGGCAGCGTGGTACCAGCTCGCTGCGCCAGCGCTCGGGGTTGGCCAGCAGTTCGTCGCGGGTCAGCCACACAGTGCGGGTGATGTCGCTGTCCAGCGGGCGCTCGGGGTGATGGCGCAGGGGCCGGGCGGCGAAGCAGATGCGCTGGTAGGTCACGCCGTTGCTGGGGGCGGTGTACAGGTAGATGCCGACCACGCCGGTGAGCTCGACCTCCCAGGCGGTTTCCTCGAGGGTTTCGCGCAGGGCGGCCTGGGGCAGGGTTTCGTTGGCTTCGAGGTGACCGGCGGGCTGGTTGAGGACGTGCTGGCCGGCCTTGAATTCCTCGACGAAGAGGAACTTGCCCTGGTGTTCGACGATAGTGGCGACGGTGATATGGGGTTGCCAGGTCATTTCTTTGAGTCCTTAGGTAACCCCTGTAGGAGCGGGCTTGCCCGCGAATGCGATGGTGCAGTCACTACCGCATTCGCGGGCAAGCCCGCTCCTACAGGGGGCGCGTTTGCTGCTGGAAATGCTTTGTGCAGAAAACACAAACCCCGGTGCGTGGCCGGGGTTTGTGTCGTTACTTCAAGCGAACCTTACAGTGCGGCGATGGCGCTGTTCAGGGTCTGGCTTGGACGCATCACCTTGGCGGTCAGCTCGGCATCCGGGGCGTAGTAGCCACCGATGTCGGCTGGTTTGCCCTGGACGGCGTTGAGCTCGGCGACGATGGTCTCCTCGCTCTCGGTCAGGGTCTTGGCCAGTGGGGCGAAGCGCGCCTGTAGGGCGGCGTCATCGCTCTGGGCAGCCAGGGCCTGGGCCCAGTACAGGGTCAGGTAGAAGTGGCTGCCACGGTTGTCGATACCGCCGACCTTGCGCGAAGGCGACTTGTTGGTGTCGAGGAACTTACCGGTGGCCTGGTCCAGGGTGGCGGCCAGGACCTTGGCGCGCGGGTTGTCGTAGGTGTTGCCCAGGTGTTCCAGGGAAGCGGCCAGGGCCAGGAATTCACCCAGCGAGTCCCAACGCAGGAAGTTCTCTTCAACCAGCTGCTGCACGTGCTTGGGCGCCGAACCGCCGGCGCCGGTCTCGAACAGGCCGCCGCCGTTCATCAGCGGCACGATGGACAGCATCTTGGCGCTGGTGCCCAGTTCCATGATCGGGAACAGGTCGGTCAGGTAGTCGCGCAGCACGTTGCCGGTCACCGAGATGGTGTCCTTGCCTTCGCGGATACGGGCCAGGGAGAACTTGATGGCCTCGACCGGGGCCAGGACGCGGATGTCCAGGCCGGTGGTGTCGTGGTCCTTCAGGTAGGTCTGCACCTTCTCAATCATCACGCCGTCGTGGGCGCGGGCCGGGTCCAGCCAGAACACCGCCGGGGTGCTGCTCAGGCGGGCACGGTTGACGGCCAGCTTGACCCAGTCCTGGATCGGCGCGTCCTTGGTCTGGCACATGCGGAAGATGTCACCCGCTTCGACGCTCTGCTCCAGAATGACCTTGCCCTTGCTGTCGACCACGCGCACGACGCCGTCGGCCTTGACCTGGAAGGTCTTGTCGTGGGAGCCGTACTCTTCGGCCTTCTGCGCCATCAGGCCGACGTTCGGTACGCTGCCCATGGTGGTTGGGTCGAAGGCGCCATTGACCTTGCAGTCTTCGATGGTGGCCTGGTAGATGCCGGCGTAGCAGCGATCTGGGATGATCGCCTTGGCGTCTTGCAGCTCGCCTGCGGTGTTCCACATCTTGCCCGAGTCACGGATCATCGCCGGCATCGAGGCGTCGACGATAACGTCGCTTGGCACGTGCAGGTTGGTGATGCCCTTGTCGGAGTTGACCATGGCCAGGGCCGGACGGTCGGCGTACAGGGCCTGGATGTCGGCTTCGATCTCGGCCTGCTGCTCGGCTGGCAGGTCCTTGATGCGGGCGTACAGGTCGCCGATGCCGTTGTTGGCGTTGAAGCCAACCTGGGCCAGGGCAGCGGCGTGCTTGGCCAGTACGTCGTTGTAGAATTCTTCGACGATGACGCCGAACATGATCGGGTCGGAAACCTTCATCATGGTGGCTTTCAGGTGCACCGACAGCAGTACGCCAGAGGCCTTGGCATCGGCGATCTGCTCGGCGATGAAGGCTTTCAGGGCCTTGCGGCTCATGGTGGCGCAGTCGATGATTTCAGCGGCCTTGACCGAGGTTTTCTCTTTCAGGACGGTGGTGGAGCCGTCCTTGCCGACCAGTTCGATACGCAGGCTGTCGTCAGCCTCGATCAGTGCGGCTTTTTCGCTGCCGTAGAAGTCGCCTTGGGTCATGTGGGCGACGTGCGACTGCGAATCGCTCGCCCAGGCGCCCATCTTGTGCGGGTGCTTGCGGGCGTAGTTCTTGACCGACAGCGGCGCGCGGCGGTCGGAGTTGCCTTCGCGCAGTACCGGGTTCACGGCGCTGCCCTTGATGCGGTCGTAGCGTGCGCGGGATTCCTTCTCGTCGGCAGTGGCCGGCTCGTCGGCGTAGTCAGGGATGTTGTAGCCCTTGCCTTGCAGTTCCTTGATCGCCGCCTTCAGCTGCGGGACCGACGCCGAGATGTTCGGCAGCTTGATGATGTTGGCTTCAGGGGTGGTGGCCAGTTGGCCCAGTTCCGCCAGGTGATCGCCTACCTGCTTCTCGGCGCCCAGTTGCTCCGGGAATGCCGCGAGGATACGGCCAGCCAAGGAGATATCGCGGGTTTCGACGGCGATGTCAGCCGAAGCGGTGAACGCTTCGATGATCGGCAGCAGCGAGTAGGTGGCGAGGGCGGGGGCTTCGTCGGTGAAGGTATAGATGATCTTGGAACGGGTGGGCATGCGGGTTAACTCTCTATGTGCTGAGCGTACTCGAGTCTCGAGGTGCGCAGGGTAGGCGCTTCGCCCTGGCGACGCCATGAGCGGATGGTCGAGAGGCTGCGAGCGGTGATGGTGGATGCATCAGTCGAGCGTCAAATTGCTGGGATGCGGTAACAAACCAGGCTTGGTGGCCTTCGTGGCCGAGGGCGAGCCGCATTTTCCAAGGGTTCGCCCCAATGACCCTGCGGTCAGCGCCGGAGTATACCAAACCCTTTGGGCTAATCAGCAAGGCCAAGTGATATCGAGGCCTATATAAGACCAAAGAAGTACGGACAATGCGGTGCAATGCCGCAGGTGCGCCATTGTGGGGCAGCGCCCGGCTTGCAGGTCGGCGGATGTGGTTTAGGCTCAGTGGATCGCATGATGTCCAACCACACCCGAAAGCGGAGTAGTGCAAGCATGGGATACCAGAAAATCAAGGTTCCGACGGATGGTACCAAGATCACCGTCAATGCCGACCATTCGCTCAACGTTCCCGATAACCCGATCATCCCCTACATCGAGGGCGACGGCATCGGCGTGGATGTCTCCCCCGTGATGATCAAGGTGGTGGATGCGGCCGTGCAAAAAGCCTACGGCGGCAAGCGCAAGATCGCCTGGATGGAAGTGTATGCCGGGGAAAAGGCCACCCAGGTCTATGACCAGGACACCTGGCTGCCGCAGGAAACCCTGGACGCGGTGCGCGACTACGTTGTGTCGATCAAGGGGCCGCTGACCACCCCGGTGGGCGGGGGGATTCGCTCGTTGAACGTAGCCCTGCGCCAGCAGCTCGATCTCTATGTGTGCCTGCGCCCGGTGCTGTGGTTCCAGGGTGTGCCGAGCCCGGTTAAGAAGCCTGGCGATGTTGACATGGTGATCTTTCGCGAGAACTCCGAGGACATCTACGCCGGCATCGAGTGGAAGGCCGGCTCGCCCGAGGCGAACAAGGTGATCAAGTTCCTCAAGGAGGAAATGGGCGTCACCAAGATCCGCTTCGACCAGGACTGCGGCATCGGCGTCAAGCCGGTCTCCCGCGAGGGCACCAAGCGTCTGGTGCGCAAGGCCCTGCAATATGTGGTGGACAACGACCGTGAGTCGCTGACCCTGGTGCACAAGGGCAACATCATGAAATTCACCGAAGGTGCCTTCAAGGACTGGGGCTATGAAGTTGCCCACGATGAATTTGGTGCGCAGCTGCTCGATGGCGGGCCGTGGATGAAGTTCAAGAACCCTCGCACGGGCCGCGAGGTGATCGTCAAGGACGCCATCGCCGACGCCATGCTCCAGCAGATCCTGCTGCGCCCGGCCGAATATGACGTAATCGCTACCCTCAACCTCAATGGCGACTACCTTTCGGATGCCCTGGCGGCGGAGGTGGGGGGGATCGGTATCGCGCCGGGGGCCAACCTGTCCGACACCGTGGCGATGTTCGAGGCCACCCACGGTACCGCGCCCAAGTACGCCGGGCAGGACAAGGTCAACCCAGGCTCGGTGATCCTGTCCGCTGAAATGATGCTGCGGCACATGGGCTGGACCGAGGCGGCCGACCTGATCATCAAGGGCACCAATGGTGCGATCGCGGCGAAAACCGTGACCTACGACTTCGAGCGGCTGATGGAGGGGGCGAAGCTGGTAGGCAGCTCCGGCTTCGGCGACGAGATGATCAAGCATATGTGAGGCCAGAACGAAACCGGCCAGCCCTGAGTGGGGCTGGCCGGTTGCTTCGCGGTCGCTGCGCGGTCAGGCCTGTGCAGTGCTGGTCGCGTTCTGTGCCACGGCCTGCGTGGCGCTAGCACTGTTGATGTTGACCGCGTGCTTGCCCTTGGGGCCCTGAATGATCTCGAAGGTCACGGGCTGGCCGGCCTTGAGGGTCTTGTAACCCTCCATCTGAATGGCAGAGTAGTGGGCGAAAAGGTCTTCGGTATCACCGTCTTCGTTGATGAATCCATAGCCCTTGGCATTGTTGAACCACTTGACTTTACCGCTCGCCATCCTTATGTCCCTCTGCAAAGGACTCCATCACTGGAGTATCATCCACTTCATCCGCATACGAACCTTGCGAAAAATCTGGTTGACTGCGCGGATCTTTATCGACCACGGTGGGCTCTTATTGGTTGTAACACCGTTTTGCCGATAGTCAAGGTCATGCGGCGGTCGCGCCGATCGCGACCTCGAGGCCAACTCATAACCTTAACCTATCGATATGATGAAATTCTTTCCATGCATGCACTCAGGCAGATTCGTCTAACATTCAATCAGGATCGCCCGCAGTCCGATCAGGACGACGGTGCCGGTCTGGCGGTGCAGGAGGCCAAGCCGATCCTGCAGGCTCCACCGATGTACAAGGTGGTTTTGTTCAACGATGACTACACACCGATGGATTTCGTCGTCGAAGTGCTCGAGACGTTCTTCAGTCTGAACCGCGAGCTGGCGACCAAGATTATGCTGACCGTCCATACCGAAGGGCGGGCAGTGTGCGGATTGTTTACCCGCGACATCGCCGAGACCAAGGCAATGCAGGTCAACCAATACGCCAGGGAAAGCCAGCATCCGCTACTCTGTGAAATCGAGAAGGCCCAAGGTGACGGCCTACGCCACGTCACGGCGCCAGCAGTCGGACTCGGGCAACACCTA